>NZ_CVIW01000002.1:0-125770 GCF_001499715.1 Stenotrophomonas thermophila
TCGGTGCCAGCGACGTACAGCAGTACCTTGATGGCAGCTTCCCGCGCACGCAGGACGCGCTCGGCGGCCTGATCGCCCTGACGATGAGCCACCCGCAGCTGAGCCTTCCGGCCGGCGAGCGCTTGAACCTGGGCATGGATGTGGCACTGGCCACCGCCGGTGGTAGCCCGGCCAAACTTGGTACGGTGAAGCTGAGCAGCGGCCTGCGCTACGACGCGCAGACCCAGGGGTTCCACCTGCAGCAGCCGAGCGTGGATGACTTCACCCCGGCCAACCAGGGCGGTCGTCTCGACTCCCGTACCCGCGGCCTGCTCAACGCCTGGCTGAGCGACTACGCCCAGCGGGAGCCGATCTACAAGCTGGACCCGGCCGTGGCCGGCATGCTCGGCGCCCTGCAGGTGCAGTCGGCACAGGTGAAGAACGGCAAGCTGGTGGTCACCTTCAACCAGAACCTGGGCAACCTGGTGCCAGCGGGCCTGCTGGGCAAATAAGGTAGTGCCGGCCGCTGGCCGGCACGCGTCTCACTTGCGTGCCGGCCAGGGGCCGGCACTACCGGCAAGGCATCACGCGGCAAGTGCTTTTACCACCGCCTCGCTGAAGGCCGGAATGTCATCCGGCTTGCGGCTGGTGATCACGTTACCGTCGACCACCACCTCGGCATCGCGCCAGTTCGCCCCCGCATTGGTCAGATCCTGCTGCAGGGACGGCCAGGACGTCAGCGCGCGGCCATCGGCGAGGCCACTGTTGATCAGCAGCCACGGGCCATGGCAGATCGCCGCCACAGGCTTGCCTGCTTCGTCTACTGCGCGGACAAAGCCGAGTACAGCCTCGTCGGTACGCAGCGTGTCCGGATTGATGACCCCTCCCGGCAGCACCAGGGCATCGAAGCTGGCCGGATCGGCCTCATCCAGCGGAATATCCACTGCAACGGCGTCGCCCCAGTTCTTCTCTTTCCAGCCCTTGATCGTCGCCTCCTTTGCAGGCGACACGACGCTGACGCGCGCGCCTTCGGCTTCCAACAGCCGCTTGGGTTCGGTCAGTTCGGACTGTTCAAAGCCGTGGGTGGCAAGGATGGCAATCTGCTTGCCCTTCAATCGTTCTGCCATGGGTGCACTCCGGTTGGGGGTGCCGACAGAATGGAAGAACGGCCCTTGCAGGGCAGTGACCCTGCCGTGCACGGCAGGTGGAGAGCTCCAGGTGGTGCCGGCCGCTGGCCGGCACCTGCATCGCGCCATGCCGGCCAGCGGCCGGCCCTACCCGGTACCGGTCAGCGCTTGGGCTGCAGCATGGTGCCGGTGCACTTGGGCGAGCCGCAGCGGCACTCCCAGATCTTCTTCAGCTTGGCAGTGTGACGCTCGGCCAGTGTGATGCCGTAGTTGTAGGTCAGTTCCTCGCCGGGCGTGATGTCACGCAGCGCCTCGATGAACACCTTGTCACCGCGGCTGTCGCCGTCCTCGTCTTCCTCGATCACGGCCTCGCAGTTCGGCTCGCAGCTGTGGTTGATCCAGCGCGCGTCATTGCCTTTGTAGTTGGCATCGATTACCCAGTCGTCGTTCAGGGTGAACAGGAAGGTGTGGCCGCTTTCGACGTCGCCGCTGTCATCGGCATCAACATCGCCGTGGCTGCGCAGCAGGCCCTTGTACTGGATCACGCGCTCGCCCTGCTTGATCGGGGCCACGGCGAACACGCCGTTGCCATGGATGGCGGACTTGCGGGCTTGGATCTTCTTCGGCATCGGCACGGGCTGTTTGCAGCGGATGGAACCTGGATTCTCGCCCATTCCGGGTGATTGCGAAAATCACCCCGGTAGCGCAGCATGGCGCCCCGGCAACGGCCCGGCGCGTCCTCCGCCCGGCCCAGCGCCGGCTGAATGCCCGGGTTGGATGGCGGCGAATAAAAGCGTACAATTTCAGTCCGCTTTAAGAACCACTCGCATCCCCATGTTGCGTGTCACCAAGCTCACCGATTACGCCACCGTAGTACTGACCGTGCTTGCCGCCCGTCGGGGCGAGGTGCTCAGTGCCACCGAGCTGGCCGAATTCACCGGCCTGGAGCCGCCCACCGTCAGCAAGGTGCTCAAGCCACTGGCCCAGGCCGGCTTGGTCGAAGGCCTGCGCGGTGTCCGTGGCGGCTACCGCCTGACCCGCCCGGCCATCGAGATCTCGCTGTTCGAAGTGGTCGAAGCGATGGAAGGGCCGCTGGCCCTGACCGAATGCAGCCACGACCACCACCAGTGCGGCATGGCGCCCAAGTGCGGCGCGCGCAGCAGCTGGCGGCTGATCAACGACGTGGTCTCCGAGGCCCTGCGCGATGTCACCCTCGCCCAGATCCTGCCCCCTCTCCCCCTTGCCGATGACGAACAGCGCCGCACCATCGCTGTCGACGTCGTCTCCTGATCCACAGGCAGCCCCCCCATGGCCACCGAAACCATCGAAAACGTCGCCCACGACGACACCCCCAACCGCGAGATCCACGAGCAGCTCGGCCGCAAGTATTCGGCCGGCTTCATCACCGAGATCGAGTCGGACTCCCTGCCGCCGGGCCTGGACGAGGACACCATCCGTGCCCTGTCGGCCAAGAAGGACGAGCCGGAGTGGATGACGCAGTGGCGCCTGGACGCCTACCGCCACTTCCTGACCATGCCGATGCCGGACTGGGCCAAGCTGGAGATCGCCCCGATCGACCTGCAGGCGCTCAGCTACTACTCCGCGCCGAAGGGCCCGAAGTACGCCTCGCTGGATGACGTGCCCAAGGAGCTTCTGGACACATACGACAAGCTGGGCGTGCCGCTGCACGAGCGTGCCAAGCTGGCAGGCGTGGCGGTGGACGCGGTGTTCGACTCGGTGTCGGTCGGTACCACCTTCCGCAAGGAACTGGCCGAGAAGGGCATCATCTTCTGCTCAATGTCCGAGGCCATCAAGGAGCACCCGGAGCTGGTCCGCCAGTACCTGGGCACCGTGGTGCCGGTCGGCGACAACTACTTCGCCGCGCTCAACTCGGCGGTGTTCTCCGATGGCAGCTTCGTGTTCATCCCCAAGGGCGTGCGCTGCCCGATGGAGCTGAGCACCTACTTCCGCATCAACGCCGGCCACACCGGCCAGTTCGAGCGCACCCTGATCGTGTGTGAGGACAAGGCCTACGTGTCCTACCTGGAAGGCTGCACCGCGCCGATGCGCGACGAGAACCAGCTGCACGCCGCCGTGGTCGAGCTGGTCGCGCTGGAAGACGCGGAGATCAAGTACTCCACCGTGCAGAACTGGTACCCGGGCGACGAGAACGGCGTCGGCGGCATCTACAACTTCGTCACCAAGCGTGCCGAATGCCGTGGCGCGCGCAGCAAGGTCACCTGGACCCAGGTCGAGACCGGCTCGGCGATCACCTGGAAGTACCCGTCCTGCGTGCTGCTGGGCGACGACTCGGTGGGTGAGTTCCACTCCGTGGCGCTGACCCATCACCGCCAGCAGGCCGACACCGGCACCAAGATGATCCACGTCGGCAAGCGCACCAAGAGCAAGATCGTCAGCAAGGGCATCAGCGCCGGCCGCGGCCAGAACACCTACCGCGGCCTGGTGCGGGTGGACCGCAACGCCGATGGCGCGCGCAACTACACCCAGTGCGATTCGCTGCTGATCGGCAAGCAGTGCGGCGCGCACACCTTCCCCTACATCGAGGTGAAGAACCCGGGCGCCACCGTCGAGCACGAGGCCACCACCTCCAAGATCTCCGACGACCAGCTGTTCTACTGCCGCGCCCGTGGCATCAGCCAGGAAGACGCGGTGTCGATGATCGTCGACGGCTTCTGCAAGCAGGTGTTCCGCGAACTGCCGATGGAGTTCGCGGTGGAAGCCAAGAAGCTGCTGGAAGTCTCGCTGGAAGGTTCGGTGGGCTGACCGCCCGCCCCTGCCCCTCGCAAACGCATTCTCTTTACCGGCGGGCCGCGGCCCGCCCCACGGAAATCCCCACCATGCTGAAGATCGAAAACCTCCACGCCCGCATCGGCGACAAGGAAATCCTCAAGGGCCTGTCGCTGGACGTCCAGCCGGGCCAGGTGCACGCCATCATGGGCCCGAACGGCGCCGGCAAGTCCACCCTGGGCAATGTCCTGGCCGGCCGCGAAGGCTACGAAGTGACCGAAGGCAGCGTGCAGTTCGACGGCGTCGACCTGCTGGAGCAGGACCCGGAAGCGCGCGCCGCTGCCGGCCTGTTCCTGGCGTTCCAGTACCCGGTGGAGATCCCGGGCGTGAACAACACCTACTTCCTGCGCGCGGCACTGAACGCCCAGCGCAAGGCACGCGGTGAGGAGGAACTCGATTCCATGCAGTTCCTCAAGCTGGTGCGCCAGAAGCTGGCCGTGCTGCACCTGAAGGACGAACTGCTGCACCGTGGCGTCAACGAAGGCTTCTCCGGTGGCGAGAAGAAGCGCAACGAGATCTTCCAGCTGGCCGTGCTGGAACCGAAGCTGGCGATCCTGGACGAAACCGACTCGGGCCTGGACATCGATGCACTGAAGAGCGTGGCCGATGGTGTCAACGCACTGCGCGCTGCTGATCGCTCGTTCCTGGTCATCACCCACTACCAGCGCCTGCTGGACTACATCAAGCCGGACGTGGTGCACGTGCTGGCCGATGGCCGCATCGTCAAGACCGGTGGCCCGGAACTGGCCCTGGAACTGGAAGCGCACGGCTATGATTTCCTGAAGGACCGGGTCGTGCCCGAGGCGGCGGTCTGATGAGCGCCTTGCTTGATTCGATGGCCCAGGCCTTCTGCGGCAGCGATGCGCGCCGCGAAGTGCTGGATGCGGCCCTGCGTGACGGCCTGCCGGCCGCCCGCAACGAGGCTTGGAAGTACACCTCGCTGCGGCAGCTGGAACGCCGTGCGTTCGCTGCGGCACCGCTGCAGGGCCCGGCGCTGGACGCCGCCCTGCTGGACGACATCCCGGCGCCGCGCTTGGTGTTCGTCAACGGCCGCCTCGATGCCGCGCTGAGCGACGTGCAGGCCCTCCCGGCCGGCGTGCAGCTGCAGCCGCTGTCGGCCGCACTGGCCGCTGGCGAAGACGCCGTGCGTTTCCTTGGCCGCCGCTACGAGCGCAGCGAGGAGATCTTCGCCCGCCTGAATGCCGCGCTGGCCGATGAAGGCGTGGTGCTGCGCGTGGATGAAGGCGTGCAGGTCGACGTGCCGCTGCAGCTGGTGTTCGCCAGCGTCGCCGGCGACACCGACCTGGCCTGGCATCACCGCCACCTGATCGAACTGCGTGCCGGCGCCAGCCTGGGCGTGGTCGAGCACCGCTTCAGCGTGGGCGACTCCGCCCACCTGGACAACACCGTGCTGCATGCCCACGTCGCTCGCGATGCCGTGCTCAAGCACGCCCGCGTGCAGGCCGGCAGCGCGCGCCAGACCAGCTTCCTGCGCACCGACGCGGTGCTGGCCCGCGACGCGCAGTACCACCGCGTGGACCTGGAACTGGGCGCCGCGCTCAGCCGCCATGAACTGAACGTGCGCCTGAAAGGCGACAATGCCCAGCTGACCGCCAACGGCGTGCTGCTTGGCAATGGCCGCCGCCACGTCGAAACCCGCCTGGGTATCGACCACATCGCACGCGATACCGCCTGCGAACTGCTGTGGCGCGGCGTCGCCGCCAACCGCAGCCGCGTGGTGTTCCATGGTGGCATCCAGATCCGCGAAGGCGCCGATGGCACCGACGCGAACCTGTCCAACAAGAACCTGCTGCTGTCGGCCGACGCCGAGATCGACACCCAGCCGACGCTGGTGATCGACGCCGACGAAGTGAAGGCCGCGCATGGCGCGACCGTTGGCCAGCTCGATGCCAACGCGCTGTTCTACCTGCGCTCGCGCGGCCTGCCGCAGGCACAGGCGCAGGCACTGCTGAGCGCCGCGTTCTGCCACGAGCCGTTGAAGATCCTGCCGGACGCACTGCGTGCGCAGCTGGCGCACCGTCTGGACAAGGCGCTGGCCGAGGCAGGTGTGGCATGAACCTGTCCACGCCGCGCCCGATCGAAGAACGCACCGGCGCCCCCGACTGGGACCGCGTCCGCCTCGACTTCCCGCTGCTGATGCGTGAAGTGCATGGCAAGCCGCTGGTCTATTTCGACAATGCCAACACCGGCCAGAAGCCGGTGCAGGTGATCGGCGCGGTGGACGAGTTCTACCGCCGCTACAACGCCAACGTCAGCCGCGCGGTGCATGCACTGGGCAGCGAAGCCACCGACGCTTACGAAGGCGCACGCAACACGCTGGCGCGCTTCCTCAACGTGCGGCCCAGCGACCTGGTGCTGTGCAGCGGCACCACCTTCGCCATCAACGTGGTGGCCTATTCGTGGGCGCTGCCGCGGCTGAAGGCCGGCGACGTGATCCTGATCACGCGCATGGAGCACCACGCCAACATCGTGCCGTGGCAGCTGGTCGCGCAGCGTACCGGCGCCACCATCCGCGTGGCCGAGATCACGCCTGACGGCGCACTCGATCTGGATGCGCTGCGCGCGGCGATGACCCCGGAGGTCAAGCTGCTGGCCGTCACCCACGTCTCCAACGTGCTGGGCACGGTCAACCCGGTGCGCGAGATCTGCCGCGAAGCGCGCAAGCGCGGCATCATCACCGTGGTCGATGGCTCGCAGGCCGTGCCGCACCGCAAGGTCGATGTCGCCGCGATCGGCTGCGACTTCTACGCCATCACCGGCCACAAGATGTGCGGCCCGACCGGTACCGGCGCACTGTGGGCGCGCCGCGAGCACCTGGACGCGATGCCGCCGTTCCTCGGTGGCGGCGAGATGATCAAGGAAGTCAGCTTCGACGGCACCGTGTTCAACGATGCCCCGCACAAGTTCGAAGCCGGCACCCCGAACATTGCCGGTTTCATCGGCCTGGGTGTGGCTGCCGACTACCTGCAGCAGCTTGGGCAGGAGAACGTGGAAGCACGCGAAGCCGAACTGCTGGCGCACTTCACCGAAGAGCTGCGCCGCGTCGACGGCCTGCGCATCATCGGCGAAGCGCCGGAGAAGGCTGCGGTGGTCTCGTTCCTGATCGACGGTGCGCATGCCCATGACTTGGCGACCCTGCTCGACCTGGAAGGCGTGGCCGTGCGCTCGGGCCAGCACTGCGCACACCCGCTGCTGCAGTACTTCGGCGTCGCGGCTACCTGCCGTGCCTCGCTGGCGTTCTACAACACGCATGCCGAGATCGAGCGGTTCATGACCGCACTGACCAAGGTGCGGAAGCTGCTGGGCTGAGGATTCGCCAGAATCAGGGAACTACGAGAACGCCGCAGGGAACTGCGGCGTTTTTTATTGCGCGCTGGACGCAAGCAAGCAGAGGCGTAACGGGGAAATGCTGAGTGATGCCAGGAACGGGCAATCTCACCCTAATGCCGATCCATCCATCATCAACGGCCTTGAGACACCGTCTTCTACATGCCAACAAGCATGGATACCCCGGAGGCAATCAAGAAAACGTACATCATCACGACGCCCCTCAACACCCACCGTTCCCCCTGATGGAGCGTCTGCCCTTTGGAAGTAAGGGCAAGCACTGCAATACCGCGCAAGCACCTAAGCCACCAATCAACCTTGATGATTCCGACTGCAGCGAGTACTTCCGGCCGTTCACGCTCGATTTTCAGCAACATTCTGTGAGCCGCAAATGCATTTATCCACATGGCACCTAGGATGATGGAAGCCCAAATGGGGAAGCTCTCAACAAGGCTTTTCATCGTTCTTCACCCTGGCTACGCGCTATAAAAACTCGTCAAACAGGCGCCGAAGATCAAATCAATCCGCAATTTCTGCAATACGGCAAACCCCTCCACCCACATCCGCCTCAACTCTGACGTACAGATTATTCGTAAAATACACATCCCCATGGCAAACCACGCGGACACTGCTCTCGTAGTAAGTTACAAGAAGTGAGGAATCAGTAGCGACCTCAGGCTTCACAACCCTGCTTTCACCGACAGGAATTGATCCTACGCCTACCACACCACCGCCAACCTCCAAGCTGACGCCATAAATCACGCCCCTTCCAACATTCTTTACAACAATCACCGGATCCGACAACCAATCACAACCCTGCAACCCCAGCGAAAGAACCACAGCAGCCAGGCATGATTGGATTCGACCACTCCACGCGGTTGAGTGCTCAGCATCCAACTTGCAGTTCGCCATTTCTTGCAGCCTCCGAACATTGAAACGACTTCCTGTGCGACTGCCGGAGCCACACAAGCCACGGCCCCACCGCGAGTACCACCCGAATCAACAGCAAACAGAGCCATTCATGGCTTAGTCCCAATTCAATACGCCGCGGGTGACGGAAAAGCCTGCGGAGCATGCCGAACAATCACCGGCGTTGCAGGCCCTTTGAAGCTACTCCATCACATAGCGCCCGCACACCCAATCTTCTACGTAGCAATCAGCTATGGATTCGATGCGTTCAAGGGCGCAAGAAGACCCTTGACGTACCCACCGAGGCCAACTACGTCCTCAGCTGTACCAATCAGGTCCCGTCGCATCATCTTCTCGACATGCTCTACACCACCAAGTCGCGCGACAACATCCGCAAGGAAAGTGACATCTCCCGCAAATAACGTCACGTCCTGATCCAGCTTTACAACCCAGCGACCATCACGCGAAAACAAGAAATGATCACGCATGAAGTTCCCATCTTCCAACCAGTAGGAGCGCAGGCCATCCAGACCTCGCTCAATTTCCACGGGGTTTCCGCCGTCGGAGCTCTCTGAACATCGAACCGCGCACATCGCGATATCTGCAAAGTGCTCCGAAAGTGCGCTCAGCCACGCCACCCAAACATCATTCGGAGCAAAATCCTCATACAGGTTGCGATCAAACGCCATCCCAGCCCAGTCTTCCCGGAGGAGAGGGAGATCCGGAGGGTTAGAGTTTGAGAGAGATGCCGCAATGAAATCTGGCCAGCAACATGTATTTTTCATAGCTTCTCTGAATGCACTCAAGCCCACTCATCAATACTCCGCCTAACGGCCAACACCTGTGCTTCGGCATAGCGGGGATCGCGAATACGGATATCGGCATCATCAAGATAGTGCCATATCACGTGAGGAACACCGATTTCATACGAACTTGACCGAAGCACGTTCTTGATAAATTCCGCCCTCTGGTACCAGCTAGACACCTGCTCCACGGAAGCAGGCTCGGATTCCAAAAGCCTCCGCAGACAGGCTAGAACGAGATTCTTTACATCGATAGCGCTCAATGCGAAACCTCGTATTCTTCAACCAAGCGGAAATTGCCCCAAAGCCTATCGACGTGATCGATCAGCTCGCAATGACACAGACGCAATCGCGCGACGTGTAGAATTGAACAGCCCAGGAGTGAAATGGCGTACTGTGATATCTGTGACTCTGCCAGCCATCGAGAATGTTCCGAAGTCTCTGTCTGGCAAGTGTCAATCCTAACATGGAGACCATGCGATCACATGTTAGGCGCGCCTGTGGATCATCCCGCTTTCCTGCCACAGAAGGCAGAAATGAAAGCACATAACGCCATTTCCACAACCTATCACTCACTTCAGATCTTCAAGATTGACGAGCACATCTCCAAATTCCGCACGTGGAACGGGACCAGGGATTCGTAGGGAGCGAACTTCAAGGGGGGCGTGAATTTCGCCAAGCAGCAGATCACCTGTCGAATTGTCACTCTCCCTTGTCCTGAACACCCCGATTATCGAGACCCATGAATACGCGTATTCATCAAATACGCTTTGCTGCAGATCTATTGGCCCTCTAATTCGAACTTGGGTCTCCTCAGTCACTCCGGCCTCAAACAACTCTTTGCTTGAATTCAGTACAAAGAGCTCCCGGCTCACGCCGAGATAGCCCTCCATCCGCACCAACTTTCCATCGAATAGCCGGGGCGTAGCAGCCAGTTCCCGGAAGCTGACCCGGCAGGCGGAGCTGCCCTCAACGCCACAGGTCGTTCCAAACGGTACGCCCACACCTTCTTGATACCTGCAACCAGCCCCATAAAAAAAAAAACAATAACCACGAAAAACCGGAAATCAACATTCACGCCCACACCCCCGCGTCGCCATCCAGCGCCATGGGATACCGCTCACTTTCGCTGCACTCCCACAAACCGCCCCTCCTCTGCCAGCCGAAAAATTCGCAGAATCATTGATAGCCAAGTTCATCAACAACAGCCTTGCACTTGGAATCCAAATCGACATGAAATGATTTCAACTCCTCGGACGGTAGTTTCCCGTCGTCCGAGCGATGCATTACTGCATATCCGCGCAGACCTACCACCGTCCCCTCAGGAGCAATGTCGTAGACATCCCCACCCCACCCCCGCGACGACTTTACATAGTCAGCCACCACCAAAAGACAGTTGTCATCCAGCCGACCGCTTCCTATTTCATGTAGCGAACAACCAGCGACAGATACAAGACATAGCACTGAAGTGCGCGCAAACCCTTGAAGAACCATCGCTGGTCGTCGGCATCGAGATGAACTTGTGGATTTCACAGCACTCCCGCCACTTGTCGAGAAACCCAGGAAGGAACACCGTGGGCCGCGTGTCCACCCGCGTTTGCGGTGGTGATTCTATCAATAGCGCGTCAGCCACTGTTTGACGACAACGTGCTCCCATTCTACTTGGGATAGCCTTTCGCCCATCACCCCTTCAGCCATGACCATCCGAACCACCTCACCAGAAAGCTCATACACCGTACGCTCGATGACATTTCCATTGACAGCGGTAATCATCGCCGGTGAAGCCAACGCATCGGTGCAAGTGTACATGACCACTTCATCGGCAGCGCCCAGCACTATATACAGGCCATGCGCACCAACACCGCAATTGCCGCCCGAATCAGTGGAAAGCCAGCCCCTTTTCCTTCCGACAGCCCACCCTCGACCTCTCGGCAATAATCGTCACACACTCATTCAAAGGAAGCCCACAGGTGTCAGCCGACTTGACGACACCATAACGATCGACCAAGACGAAATATACCCTTAACCTTTCGCTTCCATCCTGATCAAATGATCTCCTGACATCAATTAAATGCACCCTGCATATTGTGCTTCTGGCACATTTTCGAAAGAATTGAAAACTGACTCGAGCGCCAGTTCGTATTGATTAGCCGCTGCGTTTCCCGGATCATGATTCATGACCACATCCAAACGTTCATCTCTTCCGCCACAGGCGGCAATTCCTAAAAAACAAAGCGCCGCCACAATAATACCGGCAAGCCACCCAAAGCGATCAAGCACTTGGGAATTTCTCAATGAAATACCTCCCAAAACTTGGCGCACCCGCAATCTACATCCTTTCACAGAACCCGAGCATTCGCTTCACAATGATCGAGGCACACTGGCGTTCGCCAATACCACAAGTCCCCGCAGTCAAGAGTTTCCCGCCACCATCAGTCAATACATAGAAAATCCTTCTATTTCTTCGCCCCTCCCGAGAGAGTTCGAGCTGCGATACCACTAACTCTGCATTCACTTCCCGCTCCCCATCCACGGGGCGCGAATGTATGAGTTCATCCTATCAGCATGGATCTTCTGAGATGAGGAGCTGTCGTGGTCCTGGTTGGCCACCCGAAGAAGACAACCGCGGTCCTGCACACAGGAGGCAAGAAGCAGCATCGGTAAGGCAGCAGATAGAGAAATTATGATCTTCATCGAGACCTGCCCAACCAATAACCTCGTGTTCAAACCAGAATGCGCTCCGCACCACCCGTTCCTATCATCGAATCCGAACGAATTATTATCGGCATTCGCGCAACTGCTGCCTCTAATTGGAGAGCCCCACCCCGCAAGGTGGAACCCCGACCCGTTCATGCCGCAATCTCTGAAGATCCATCTCCATCAGTTCGCGCGTAGTCTCCGGCGGATCAAGACGCAAGCCTTCCTCGAGGATTTGCATTGCGCGCTTACAGTCCCCCCCGCCTTGCTCAAGGGAGAGGAACAGTGCCAATCGCTGCATTGAACTAACGTCCATTCGTGCGACCCCCTCCTCAAGCCAGTAGCGATACCGCTCCATGTCGCCACGCGTCGAGTAGTGCCATTCGAGCTTTAGACGGGCCTCTGCATTCCCGTTTTCAGCCATCGAAATCTGACGTTCCAATTCTTCCTCGGAAAGGGCCAAACTTGGCGCTTCATCATGTTTCTCATTTCGGGAAAGCCGCTCTTCCTGGGGCTCCCCGTTACCGCAGCCAACAAGCAGCAAAGACAAAACAACGGAATTCGAAAGAATTTTCATTGCTTCACCTTCACCGTTTCTATTCTACGAATTCTGGACCCCAATTCAGGCTCAGCAAACTGATAGGATATTGAACCATCAGCTTTGATCGTAATCGAACGAATGGCGGGACCCGTCGGCCCCGTCCCTCCAGGCGAGAACCTTTGCCATACACCTGCACCTCCGGTTCCGTTCTCACCCATACTGACACGGAGCGTCATATCATCTCCAGGCTTGTAGTTTTTTGGATAGCGAACGAATCCGTTGGGAGCATATACGGACGACTTATTCAGGTTCGCCCATCCCTGAGCAAAAGCCTTTGCCTGACCGATTTCCGCCCCAAGGTGGCAACCTGCCATGAATATTTCCTGGCCCTGTTTTAGCCCAAACTGGGTCCGAGCCATATCCCATGAGCTGACTGTGGAGTAGTTTTCCATGCGCCCCCCTCGCTGGTCCTGAATGACCATGTTATTGGCGTGCCCTGCGACCGTGAACTTGCCCGGAATGTTGAGCGCATCTCCTGCCGCTCTCAGCCCGTTCGGATCAGCTTCACTGAACACGTTCATGTCTGCCCTGCCGTCCGGATCCTTGAACTTATACGGATTGGCAGAAGCGTAGCGATAGCGATTGAATGAAGCCCCTTCCGAACTAGCTGCAACTGGATCAGCCCCCAGAAATGCGACAGTTTGGAAGTCATAGTACCGCTGCTGCATGTAACTCAGCCCGGTCTCCGAGTCCGTCACATGCCCCGTATATCCCGGCCCATCCTTCAACGGCCGATTCACCACCGCCCCATACGGCTCATACACCGTACGCTCGATGACGTTTCCGCTGGCATCGGTGATCGCCACCGGTGAACCCAGTGCATCAGTGTGGATGTACTCGACGACTTCCTGTGCGACCGCCGGAGCCACACAGGCCGCCAGCACCACCACCGCGAGTACCGCCCGAATCAACAGCGAACAGAGTCCATTCATGGCTTAGTCCCAGTTCAATACGCCACGGGTGACGGGGAAGTCTGCGGACCATGCCGAACAACCACCGGCGTTGCAGGCCCTGACAATGTAGAGACTGGCGCAGTAGGTCCCGCCGCTCGACTGCACGTAGGTATTGGGGCCGGTGTACAGGCGCCGTCCAGCTCCGGAAGGCTCAAGCTGATACTCCGTTGCCCCCGGAACCGCGCGCCAGCCGACGCTGCATTGCACCTGATAGGGCGCCTTGCGCGTGCTGAGCCACTCCGCCACGTAGATCTGAGTGGCCGCAGGAGGAAGCACCACGGAGACACTGGCGATACCCGAGTAGGGACTGCACCCCGCGAAATTGCATGCCCTCACCCGGTAGGCATAGCTGCCATTGCCACGGCTGGCACCAAAGCTGTTCCCGCCGCCGTTATGCACCACCGTCCAGCCACCACCGTTGGCACTCTCCTCCAGCACGAAGCTCTCGCTGTTGGCCGGCACCGACCAGCTCAGGCTGTACTGCGGCACGTTCACCAGGCCCGGCGCGCTGATCACCGGCTCGATCGTCGGCGGTCCGATCACCGCTACCGTCGACGTGGCCGACCACGGTCCGCAGCCTGCGCCATTGCAGGCGGCAACCCGATAGCCATAGCTGCCGACCCCGCGCGCAGCGGTGGCATAGGAACCCGCGTTGCCGTCGAACAGCGTGACCCATCCACCACCATTGCTGCTTTCCTGCAGGGTGTAGCGCGTGGCACCAGCCACCCCGTTCCAGCCGATGCCGATACTGCCCGGCGCAGCGCGTGCCGGCGCAGAAAGACCTGGCGCAGTGGCAGGCGGATACACCACCGTCACCGCAGCCGTGGCGCTGTATCCCGTGCACCCCACCGGGTTACATGCGCGAACCCGGTAGTTGTAGCTTCCCGCTGCCTTGCCACTGAAGGCCTTGGACTGACCAATGGCGTTGTGCACCTGGGCCCAAGCGCCACCATTGGCGCTTTCCTCCAGCTCATAGCGCTCGGCACCGGAAGCCGCAGACCACCCCACGCTGTAGCTGCCATTGAAGGCCGTGGCAGGCACGTTCAAGGTCGGTACGGTGGATGGCGCCAGTGCCACGGCCACTGATGCGACATTGCTCCATCCGCCGCACACCGCCCGGCAGCCGCGCACCCGGAACTGATAGGTTCCCGTGACCAGGCCGGTGCTGGTGAACGATTGCGCCGCGCCATCAAAGACCGTGCTCCAGGTGCCCGCAAGGGCGCGCTGCAGCTCATAGCGGTTGGCACCACCGGCCGGGCTCCAGGTCAGGTTCACGCTGCCCTGGGTGATGTAGCCCGGCGCACTCAGCGCGGGAACGCTGGGTGCGGCTTCGCCATGCACCTGGGACACCAGGCTGCCTGACAGGTAGAGATAGTCGGTCTGTTTGCCGGTACGTTCGTTGCGCTGGAATCGCAGCACACCGCCGTTGTCGTAGAACGAATAGATCGCCCCCTTGCCACTGGCGCTGGCCTTCACCCGGCGCCCGTGGGCGTCGTACTCGTAACTCTCTGCTGTACCCGCCGCACGCAGTCGGTTGCCGTAATCAAACGCGAAAGCCTGGCCATTGCGCACCGATAGATTGCCCTGCACGTCATAGCCAAGACCGGTCACGGTTGCCCCAGTTCCGGTTTCGATCACGTTGACCAGCCGATTGGTCGGATCGAAATAGTGCGTACGATCGCGGCTGCCGACCTTGGCACGGCGCAGGTTGTCCAGCGCGTCATACTCATACAATGCGTTGCCGAAGCCCGGTGCAGTGACCGTCCGCAACCGGTCCAGGCCGTCATAGGTCATGTCCCGGTTACCGGGCGCCCCGGGCAGGCCATCGGAAATGGCCATCACGTTGCCGCCAGCATCGTAGTCGTAGCTGTCATCCAGCACTGCGGCCGCTGCAGTGGCATCGCGGCTGCGGTCGGGCAGCCCGCGGGCATTCTGGGTCAACGTGTGCACGATCCCGTTGCCATAGACAAAGCGGGCCAACGCGCCATTGGCAAAGTAACTGGCCTCCTTTGCATAGCCGCCGACCGTCGTCGCCCGACCCAGTGCATCCGGCGCATAGCTGACGACACGTCCCCCCGGATAGGTATTGCTGGCCAGTGTGCCGTTGGCATCGTAGCCATAGGCCAGGCTCAGGCTTCCCAGATCCGGATGCTGCAGGGTTTCGCCGCTGAGCAGGCGGCGGCGGTTGTACTGGTAGCGGTTGACGACCATCGGCCGGGCCGGGTCGTTCTGCGTACTGATCTCGGCAGGCAGACCATCAGGCGCGTAGGACCAGTTCTGATTTCCGCGCCCATCCGGGAAGATCAGGGTCGACAGGCGGTTGGCAGCATCGTAACTACGCTTCACCGCACGTCCACTGGCCAGCGCTTCACTGCGGTTGCAGTCGGTGGTGCTGGTCAAACCCGTGCCGGCCGCCGACCACAGCACGTTGCCTGCCGCGTCGTAGTCCTGCACGGTCGCGCCGGTTTCCGGTTCGATGGTCTTGCACAGCTGCTGGTAGCCGTCATAGACGTAGCGGCGGGTCAGCGACTGGCTGCCGTCTGCACTGCGGCGGGTGATCGCCAGCGGCTTGCCAAACGTGTCTCGCTGGATCTCGGTCACCACGCCTTCCGGGTGCTGCAGCGTCAGCGGCATCTCATAGCTGGGCTGGTCGTAGGCAAGATGGCGTGTCGTCGTCGCCTGGCCTCGCGGGTTGGTCACTTTCACCGACAGATTGCCCACGTACTCGGTGCGGGTAACCAGCGCCCCCAGCTCGGACGATTGACTGACCACGGTGGGGCGGCCCAACGCGTCGTACTGCGTCGTGGTGCCGGCCAGGGCGGCATTGATATCGGAGAGCTGCCGCGTGGGATACGAGGCAAACACGGTCTTGCCGCTGGTGTCGTAGCGGGTCACCACGGCGCTGTCCAGCACGTTGTTGGCGTTTTCGGTCACCAGCACCGGGCGGAACATCGCATCCAGGTAGGTATCCGTGCGCCGTCCGCCCTGCGTGCGGGAGTGCTTCCACGCACCGGCTGGCACCCCGAGCTGCGCGCCACCCAGCCGCTGCAGGTCCATGGTTACGCCATTCCAGTTCACGCTGTCGCCGCCAGGGAACTGCTGGCTGCGCAGCCTGCCCATGCTGTCGTAGCTGAAGCTGGTGGTTGCGCCGGTTTCGTCGGTCAGCGAGGTGATCCAACCGTTGTCGTCGACGACAACCGTGCGCACTGCACCATTGGGCGCTTCGGGCGTGGCCGGCATGCGGAGCTGCTGCGGAACACCACGCTTCCATCCCGACAGATGGCTGGTATTTCCACGGCCATCGGCCACCGATGCAACCGTGCCGTCGGCTGCGTAGGTCACCTGCTGCACCAGGCGGCCGAATGCATAGGCGCGCAGCGGCAGCGCTTTGGTCGTATCGAATTCGGTGCGGGACTGCTCGATGCCATTGAGCGCACTGCGCGCCGTCTGGCCGTTCACCCATAGCGCGGGATTGTCGTAGTAACTGGTACTGCTAGTGCGACTCTGGCCGGCGGAATTCGCTTCGACAACGGTGACTTCGCGCGCAAATGCATCAAAGGCCTGCACGGTGCGGGTGAACTGCACGCCATCCTGTTCCACAACGGTGGATTGGACGGGGCGGTTGTAATGGGCCTTGAGATCGTTGGCACCGTACTTGAAGTCCTTGCCGGCCTCCTTCGGGAAGGGCGCCGCATCCAGCTGGGCATCCGGATAGTAGTTGTTGCGGTCAATGCGCACGACCGCGCCACCCGATCGCGTTGTCGTGGACAGCAACAGGCCGTCGTTGTAGGCAACTTCCTTGCCGAACTCATAGACGCGAACGACACCATCGGGCAGCGTTTCAGTGGTGATCTTCGGCTCTGCCTGGCCCACCGGGATTACTGGACCGCCCAGGTCCTGGGCGAAAGCACCGTTGAGATTGGTGTATTGATAAGTCCACTGTGCAGTGGGCATGCCCGGACCGCTGATGGTCTTGGTCACCAGCGACATTGCGTCACGGTAGACCGGCGTGTAGTTCCAGCCATCGGCAAACAGGTGATTGTCGCCAGAGGTCTGGCAATCCAGCTTTACATTCTTGCGCCCGTGGCGGAACGGGCGGAACAGGAACGTTCCCAGCGCACCCGACGGATGCTGGATGCTCAGGGTGATCTCGCTGGGCACGATCTTGTTGACGCGCGAGCATGTGGCCGGGTAGTCCATGTACTCCCAGATGCTCTGCCCGATGTAGTCGGCATACTTGTGGGTGACTGACAGCGGCGGCAGGTTGTAGACCCATTGGGTTCCGTCCGGCAGCGTCACTGTCCGCAGGATATCGGCCTCCGTGTACCCGTAAGTCCAGGTGCGCCCTGCAGCGGTTGCGGACGCGATCAGTCCTTTCGCGTTGTAGGCCAGGCTGATCTCGCGGCCATCGTTGGCAACCATGCGCAACAGCCGGTCGCCACTCCACTCGTAGCGCACCCAGTTGCCGAAGCGATCCACAACCTGCGATGGGTACAGGAACACACGCTTTCGATTCAGCAGTGCATTGCTTTCTGGCCCGTAGGGTTGCAGCGTCGCACCGTTGTGGGGCTTGGCGACCATCCAGTCGAAGTAGTACTTGGTGCCGTCGGGAGCATGGCCAAGGAAGCCTTGCCCCGGCTGTCCACTCTTCAGGGCGGTCAGGCAGCTGAACGTCCAGCCGCCCTTGGTATTCCAAGGCGCCGGTTCGCCAAACTGTGGCTGCGGCTGGCGCGCATCACCGCTGCCTCCCAGGACCGGCTCACCGCCACCGCCTGGCAGGGAAAGGCGCACGCCGTCCCAGAATGTAGTGGGACTGAAATTGACGGTCTGGGTTTGGCGACGGTTCCAGACCTCCAGCGCTGGGGGCGCCGCCACCGTACTGCAGCGCGCAGCAGGCGCCCAGTAGCCGACAGCAGCGGTCTCCGGCAGATCACCATAGACGCCGGACATGGACGGAATATCCAGATCCCAATCCGAGAATGGGCTCTCACCGCTGCCATCGCCATCGCTGTAGCTGCGGCCCAGGGTCATCGTCAGGCTGCCATTGCCCGGAATCGAAATATCCGTGGCTTTGAAACTGATCGAGCCGTCGTAGAGATTGACCTGCTCGCCGAAGATCTCGCCCTTCAGCGGTTCGACAAGGTCCCCGTACTTCAGTCGCTTGTCGTACTCCTGCCGCCAGGTGGGAACGATCTGGGCGGAAACGCCGACCGGTGCCAGCACGCACAGGGCAACGACACCGAGAAGCAGACCCTTGGCAGCCATTGCCGCGCGCGGATGAGAAATGAGGCCAGACTGCATGCAGATCCTCCCTGGATCGACGTCCCTGTGTGCCCCACCCGCGCCGAACGGCGGTTGGCCTTCGACCAGGCGGCACCCACGCCGGCAGACAGCCACGCGTTGCTTAACGGTGGGCGGGTGCTGGCCACAGATATGAACGAATAATGAAGATGGCGTCAAGTCCACGTATTGGCCACACTCGGCAAAGTCACGTCAGCCAGCAGCCTCCCGCGCCCTTCCCCGCCCCACATAGAATGTCCCCATGAGCACCCTGACCTTCCGCGCCGCCACGCCGGCCGACATCCCCGCCCTGATCGCCCTCGTCACCTCGGCCTACCGCGGCGATGCCAGCCGCGTCGGCTGGACCACCGAAGCCGACCTGCTGGACGGCGCCCGCATCGACGCCGAAGGCATCCAGGCCGACCTGGACCGCCCGCGCTCCACCATCCTGCTGGCCGAGCGCGGGGACCAGCTGGTGGCCTGCGCCCATGTCGCCGATGTCGACGGCAAGGGCTATTTCGGCATGTTCTCGGTCGACCCGGCCCAGCAGGGTGGCGGCGTTGGCAAGCAGCTGATGGACGCCGCCGAAGCGCACGCCGCACGCGAATGGAACGTGCCGGTGATGCAGATGACGGTGATCGACGTGCGCGACGAACTGATCGCCTTCTACGAGCGTCGCGGCTACAGCCGCACCGGCATCAAGAAGCCGTTCCCGTATGGCGACGAGCGTTTCGGCATCCCCAAGCGCGACGACCTGCGCTTCGAGATCCTTGAAAAGCCGTTGACCGGAGCAGTCGCGTGAGCGAGGCCTGGACCTTTGTCTGTGCCGGCGCCGAGCTGTTGCCGGGCGAAATGAAGAGTGTGTTCGACGAGGTGACCGGCACGCCGATCGTGGTATTCAACCTCGACGGCGAGCTGTACGCCCTGGAAGACCAGTGCACGCATGAAGAGTTCGAGCTGTCCTCGGGCGAGTTCAACACCACCGAAGGCAGTGTGGAGTGCGTGCTGCACGGGGCGCGCTTCGACGTGCGTGACGGGCGCGCTTTGTGCGCGCCGGCCTACAGCCCTGTGCCCAAGTTTCCGGTGAAGCGCGAGCACGACGCCATCTGGACCCGCGACGACCGGGATTGAGGCGGCGCTCCGCCCGGAGAGATCATTCACGGGGCGCCCCGCCAGAGAGCATCAACCCATGGGGTGGATCTACCGGAAGGCCATGAGGACCCTTCCAGGGCGCTCCGTGGCCGCCTCGGGGGGGGCGCCACGCCCGTACATGCGAATCATTATCGTTGATGTTATTCTACGTAACATCTTCGTAACGACTCCGCCTCCGCGCCATGGCTTCGCCCGCGCCCACCGCCACGCTGTGCCAGCTTGCCCGTCAAGGGTGGCCGCTGCTTGTGGCCGTGCTGCTGACGCTGCTGCTGGGCTGGTCGGCACTGCACGAAGGACGCGACAACGGCCCTGCTGCCAACGGCTGGCAGGCACACGCTGAAGATCTGCAGCAGGTCATGCCGATGCCGGCCCCGCCGGCGGACGAGTGCCCGCACCCTGCCGCGCCAGCACCGGAGCCGCCGCTGGATGGCGAGGGCACCACGCCCTGTACCGGACTGGCTCCCCCGCGCGCCGCCCTGGTCGTGCATGTTCCGCTGTGGCGCTCCAACGCCCTGCGCTGGCAGCTGCACGATCCCGCGCTGCGGTTGAACCCCGGCCACGCACCGCCCGCACCGCACGCCAGCTGAGGCGCCCTGCGGCTGTTGCCGTGCGTCTGACGTCATTCGCCCATAGCCGAGCATCGGCTCGGCTCTACAGACGAAGCCCTCCACGTGCCGACGCGCTGCCTGCGCTACGGCTCTCCCCCTTTCCCGATCACGCCACGACCCATCGCCATGACCTACATCACGTCCCGCAAGCACGCCCCGCGCGTTTCCCTGCTCGCCACCGCCACCCTGGCCGCGGGCTTCGCGCCCCTGGCTGCGCAGGCCGCCGACAGCGCCGACGCCGGCTCCCGCAACGCCACTGAGCTGGACAAGGTGCAGGTGCGCGGCAGCTGGTTCAACCCGTCCTCGCCGAAGTTCACCGCCGAGCTGCTGGACACCCCGAAGTCAGTGTCGATCGTGTCGGAGAAGCTGATCGCCGAAACCGGTGCGACCAACCTGCAGGATGCGCTGCGCATGGTGCCGGGCATCACCTTCGGTGCCGGCGAAGGCGGCAATCCGACCGGTGACCGCCCCTTCATCCGTGGCTTCGATTCGCAGAGCAACGTGTTCGTCGACGGCCTGCGCGACGTCGGCTCGCAGACCCGCGAGATCTTCGACCTGGAGCAGGTGGAAGTGGTCAAGGGCCCGAGCTCGGCCTACGGCGGCCGTGACTCCGGTGGTGGCAGCCTGAACCTGGTGAGCAAGACGCCGAAGCTGAAGAACGAGACCAGCGCCAGCATGGGCATCGGTACCGACAGCTACGCACGCGGCACCGTGGACGCCAACTACGTGCTGGGCGACGGCATCGCCGCCCGCCTGAACCTGATGAAGCACGAGTCGGACATCGCCGGCCGCGACGCCGCCAACGTCAGCCGCTGGGGCATCGCGCCGTCGATCGCGTTCGGCCTGAACGGCCCGGCGCAGCTGATCGCCAGCCACTACCACATGCAGAGCGATGACCTGCCCGATGCGGGTGGCTTCCCCTACAACAATCCGTTCTCCAGCGGCCCGAACGTGGCCAGGAACGGTGATGGCCGCCCAGTGGTGCCGGACCGCAACAACTACTACGGCCTGGTCGACCGTGACTTCCAGCGCACCCGCGCCGACATCAGCACTCTGGACGCCAGCTACGACTTCGGTGGCCACAAGCTTCGCAACATCGCGCGCCTGGGCAACACCAGCAACGACTACCTGTGGACCCAGCCGGACGACAGCAAGGGCAACCCCAACCTGTACGGCACCTTGTGGCGTCGCACCAACACCCGTGCGGTCGACGTCAAGAGCTTCGCCGACCAGCTGGGCCTGACCGGTGCGTTCCAGACCGGCGCGCTCAAGCACAGCTACAGCGCGGGCCTGGAGTACAGCGACGAGAAGATGACCCGTGGCAGCTACCTGATGTCGCCGGGCACCGCCAATCCCCTTGAAAACAGCGCCAACAGCACTCGCTGCCAGGTGTCCGGCGCGGCCACCGGCTACAACTGCACCGACTTCAACAATCCGAACCCGAACGATCCGTGGGCGGCCGGTCAGATCGTCTATCGCAGCGACAAGGCGCTGGACGTCGAGCAGCGCACCAGGACCACCTCGGCCTACGTGTTCGACACCATCGAGCTCAATGAGCAGTGGATGATCAACCTCGGCCTGCGCTACGACGACTTCCGTACCACCCTGACCACGCCGGTGGCCGGCAAGGCACCGACCCGCGTGCGCAACAGCAACGACTTCCTGAACTACCAGGCCGGCGTGGTGTTCAAGCCGGCCGCCAACGGCAGCATCTACCTGTCCTGGGGCACCTCCTCGACCCCGCCGGGCATGGACGGTGGTGACGGTTCGGACGGCCTGAGCGCGGCCGTTGCCGACCTCAAGCCGCAGGACACGAAGAACCTCGAACTGGGCACCAAGTGGGACCTGCTGGACAACCGCCTGAACCTGACTGCTGCGATCTTCCACACCGTGATGAACAACGCGCGCGTGACCGTCGACAACGGCACCAGCCAGAACGCCGGCAAGAAAGAGATCAACGGTTTCGAGCTGGGCTTCAACGGCCAGTTGACCGAGGCCTGGAGCCTGTACGGCGGCTACACCTACCTCGATTCCGAGCTGAAGGACAATGGCTTTGTCTGTGGCGCACCGGTGGGCCGCACCTGCCCGTCCAACGTCTACGTGCCATCGCCGAACAACGGCAACGAATTCCCGAACACCGCCAAGCACAGCGCCAACCTGTGGACCACCTACCGCTTCCCGATCGGCCTGACCATCGGCGCCGGTGCGTTCTACTCGGACAAGCAGTACGGTGATGTGGCCAACACCAAGTGGATTGCCAGCTACACCCGCTTCGACGCGATGGCCAGCTACGCGATCCAGGACAACATCAGCCTGCAGCTCAATGTGCAGAACCTGACCGACAAGACCTACTTCACCAAGGCCTATGCCTCGCACTACGCGAGCATCGCCCCGGGTCGCTCGGCCACCCTGGCACTGAACGTGAAGTTCTGATGTAGCTCCGCTCCACCACGGCGGCAGGGTTCTCCTGCCGCCGTTTTTGTTTCCGGCGATACTCACCCCATGGCGACCCTTACCCCCATCGACAGCGATGCTCTGGCCGAGCTGCTGCAGCACGATCCGCAGGCGGCCTTCGCGTGCGTGCGCGACGCTGCGCAGGCCGGACAGGTCGAGGCACAACTGCTGCTCGCGCAGATGCACATGGAAGGCAAAGGCACCGCACAGGACGCCTCGGCGGCACGGCTCTGGTACGAAACCGCCGCCAACAACGGCGCGCCGATGGCGATGAACATGCTGGGCCGCTGCCACGAACTGGGTCAGGGCACCGCGCCCGACCCCACACTCGCCGCAGTGTGGTACCGGCGCGCGGCCGACACCGGGCTGGACTGGGGCCTGTACAACCTGGCCAACCTGCTGGCCACCGGCCGCGGCGTGACCCAGGACCGCGCGCAGGCACTGGCCCTGTACACCCGTGCCGCACACCTGGGCCATGCCAAATCGATGAACCTGCTGGCCCGCCACCTCGAAGACGGCCTGGAGATCGAGCGCGATCCGCAGGCCGCCTTGGGCTGGTACCAGCGCGCGGCCGAGGCCGGTGATTTCCGCGGCCAGGCCAACTACGCCTCGATTCTGCTGCAGGCCGGCCAGGTCGAGCAGGCCGTGCACTGGCTGCAGCTGGCGCTGGCCAATGGCAGCCCTACATTCATGGCACACATCGTGCCGGAGCTGGCCGCATCGCCGCATCCACAGGTGCGCGCCCTGGTCGCGCCGCCGTCCCTCTGAGGAGTCCCGCATGCTGCTGCACATCCCCGACATTCTCAGCACCGACCAGGTGGCCGACTTTCGCCGCCGACTGGATGCCGCCGACTGGACCGATGGCCGCGAGACCGTCGGCCATCTGGGCGCGCAGGCCAAGCACAACCAGCAGCTGCCCGAGGCCTCGCCGCTGCGCCGCGAGCTGGGCGAGATCATCCTTGTCGCGCTGGCCCGTCACCCGCTGTTCTTCAGCGCGGCGCTGCCGCTGAAATACCTGCCGCCACGCTTCAACCGCTACAGCGGTGGCGGCACCTATGGTTTCCACGTCGACGGCGCGGTGATGAAACTGGCCAACGGCGAACAGCTGCGTTCGGACATCTCCTGCACCCTGTTCCTGTCCGCGCCGGACGAGTACGAGGGCGGCGAACTGATCATCAGCGATACCTACGGCGAGCATGAAGTGAAGCTGCCCGCTGGCGACCTGATCGTGTACCCGTCCAGCAGCCTGCACCAGGTGCGGCCGGTCACCCGCGGTGCGCGCGTGGCCTCGTTCTTCTGGGTACAGAGCATGGTCCGCGACGATGTGCAGCGCCGCCTGCTGTGGGAAATGGATGGCGCGATCGAGCGCCTGCGGCAGACCGGCGGCGACGCCGAGGCGATCCTGCAGCTGACCGGCGTGTACCACAACCTGCTGCGGCGCTGGAGCGAAGTCTGAGCCTTGCCGGGCCGGCCTGCGACATTTTGGCAATCATTCTCATTTGCAACGGCTAACAGCTCTCATTACAATCACGCCCCGTTGATGCCGGCCGCTGCCGGCAGCCCCAGGGGACCCCCGCTTGCTGCGCCCGCTTCGCCCTCGTCCACTCATCCATCGCAAGATGGGCACCGCCATGCGTGGCCAGCGTCCTGCGCTGGCCAGCCTGCTGGCGTGGGTGGCGATGCTGGCCTTGCTGCTGGGCACCCTGCCACTGCTGCCACACGGGCAAGCCGGAATGGCCGTGCAGATGCCGCTGGAAGAACGCGGTGGCGAAGCCCCCCTGCAGGAAGAGGCACCGGCCAAGCTGCGCCGCTGTGCTGCCGCCCCGGTGAAATCAGCCGAGAAGGCACGCCCGCCGTTGCTGCTGGCCAGCCAATGGCTGCGCACCGAGCTTGAACTCGTACCCGCTACGCCGGCCATGCCCGGCATGCGCCCGGACTGGCCGCTGGCCGCTCCGGACACGCCCTGGGCCGATGCGCCCGGGCGCCGCCAGCAACGCGGCCAGGCGCCGCCGCTCGCCTGATTCACGGCCCCGCGTGACCGCCTGCGCGGCGTGCCCGCGCGCCGCTGCCTGCTTCATCCCTGCCGCCCCTGACCGGGCCTCCCCGTGCATGCCGACCGTTCGCGCCTGGCATCGCACCACCCTGCATCCTTCGAGGTTACTGCCATGGCCCAGCGCCATCGTGTCCGTTCGTCCCTGTCCCGTACCCTGCTGACCAGCGCCGTGCTGGCGGCCATGACCGCCCATGCCTTCGCCCACGGTGACGCTACCGGCACGCCACAGACGCTGGACAAGGTGGTGGTCACCGCCTCCGGCTTCGAGCAGAAGGTGGTCGATGCGCCGGCCAGCATCAGCGTGGTCAGTCGCGAAGAACTCAGCAAGCGCCCCTACACCAACCTGGTCGACGCGCTGCGCGACGTCGAAGGCATCGACGTCGGCCTGGAGGCCACCGACAAGAACGGCCGCGCCACCATCTCCATGCGCGGCCTGCCGTCCGAATACACCCTGGTGCTGATCGACGGCCGCCGCCAGAGCAATGTCGGCCAGCTGTACCCGAACAACTTCGGTGGCGGCCAGTTCGCCTACCTGCCGCCGCTGGACGCGATCGAACGCATCGAAGTCGTGCGCGGCCCGATGTCCACGCTGTACGGCTCGGACGCGATGGGCGGCGTGATCAACATCATCACCCGACGCAACCAGGACCGCTGGCACGGCGCCGTGACCCAGGGCTTCACCGTGCAGCAGGATGACCAGTTCGGTGATGCGCGCACCACCGACCTTTACTTGAGCGGCCCGCTGCTGAAGGACCGCCTCAGCCTGGCGGTGCGCGGCAGCTACTACGACGCCAAGGCCTCCAACCCGGAGTGGGATGCACTGACCCTGCCCGACGGCAGCCTGTGGGAGCGCAGCATCGGCTTCGGCGGCGGTGGCAAGTCGGTGGCCAACACCAACTGGAATACCGGCGTGCGCCTGGACTTCCGGGTCAACGATGACCACGAACTGTGGCTGGACTACGACGTATCGCGGCAGAAGTACGACAACAGCGAAGGCCAGACCGGCACGCTGGACAGCCTGGCCAGCCTGTGGCGCGTCGGCAATGCGGTCATCCCCAACCCGAACGGCAGCGGCACCGTCACCCGCCGCGTAGTGCAGCCGCGCGTCGGCTACACCGCCTACCAGCGCTACGAGCGCGATCAGCTGTCGCTGACCCACCAGGGCCGCTACAGCTTCGGCACCTGGCAGACCTCACTGACCCACAGCAAGAGCAGCAACCTGGGTCGTTCGCTGCCGCTGACCCTGGACGAGCGCGCCAACCTGCAGACGCTATGGAATGACGTCTGCCGTCGTACCGGTGCTGCCAACAACTGCGCGGCCGGCCGTGGCAATGCGCTGACTGCGCTCAATCCCAGCGAGATGGCGCGCCTGCAGGCGTTCCTGCCGCGTCCGCTGCGCACCATGGAGCTGGAAGGCTACGTGCTCGACACGATGCTCGATCTGGATTTCGGCGCACACAAGCTGACCGTCGGCGGCCAGTACAACAACACCGACATGATTGACGGCGTGTTCGGCATGGATGGCGCCGGCTACCGCAGCAACACCAGGCAGAAGCACCGCATGTGGGCGCTGTTCGCCGAGGACAACTGGGCGCTGACCGACACCCTCACCGCCACCTTCGGCCTGCGCTACGACGACCACAACGTGTTCGGCAGCCACGTCACTCCGCGTGGCTACCTGGTGTGGAACGCCAGCGATGCGTGGACCTTCAAGGGTGGCGTCAGCACCGGCTACAAGACCCCGCGACCGGACCAGCTGTTCCCGGGCATCACCGGCTTCGGTGGCCAGGGCGTGCTGCCGCTGGTCGGTTCGCCGAACCTCAAGCCTGAAACCAGCACCAACTACGAGCTGGCCGCCTACTACGAGGGCCAACGCTGGGGCTTCAACGTCACTGGCTTCTTCAACACGTTCGAAGACAAGATCGCCAGTGGTGGCACCTTCCCGAACTGCGAAGTGGCGCCGGCCGGCAGCGGTTACTGCGTGGACATCGGTCCGGGTTGGGCCGCGCTGGGCTACAGCACCTTCACCCAGAGCGTGAACATCGACAAGGCTGAAACGCGGGGTGCCGAACTGGCCGCCCACGTCGACCTGCTCGACACCCTGCAGCTGCGCGGCAACTACACCTGGACCAGGAGCGAGCAGACCAGTGGCGCACAGAAGGGGCTGCCGATCAGCGGCACCATGCCGGCCAAACACATGGCCAACGCCAGCCTCAACTGGCAGGTCAACGAAGCGGTCAGCCTGTCGCTGATCGGCGAGGGCCGCTACGACCGCTACCGCGACACGCTGCTGGACGCCAACGGCGCCAGCCACACCCGCTACTACGAGGACTACACGATCTTCCATCTCGGTGGCAGCTGGAAGGCCACGCCCTGGCTGACGGTGAACGCACGGGTCAACAACCTGCTCGACAAGGATTTCGTCTCGCAGTCGTGCCTGTTGATCAGCCAGAGCGAATTCAACTGCGTGGACGACTACGCGACCAAGGACCAGCGCCGCAGCTACTGGATTTCGTTGAATGTGAAGTTCTGATGGCGCGCGGTCGCCGCTCCATCCACGCATGGCGTGGATCTGCTGACCCGCCGGATTGCCGGCCAGTCGGTAGTGCCGACCGCTGGCCGGCAATCCGACCTTGTTTCCCGGAACCCCGGTAGTGCCGGCCGCTGGCCGGCAATCGCCCTCCAGCGATACAGAACGACACGCAATTGCGAGCTATTCTCATCAATGATGTAATGGGCAGTCCCCGTCCGCCTCGAACCGTGCCGTGAGCCGTCCTGCCTCTTCCACCGTGCAGCAGCAACAGAACCGTGGCTTCTGGCTGCGGACGCTGCACCAGTGGCACTGGATCAGCTCGGCGGTGTGCCTGATCGGCATGCTGCTGTTCGCGGTGACCGGCCTGACTCTCAACCATGCCGCGAAGATCGAGGCCAAACCCCAGGTGCAGAACCAGCGCCTGGAGCTGCCGGCCGCGCTGCTGGGCCAGCTCGGCACGCGCGAAGACGGCAACGCGCCGATCCCGCGCCCGGCCCGGCAATGGCTGGACACGCAGCTGGGCATCGCCATCGGCGGACGTCCGGCCGAGTGGTCGGCTGAGGAGATCTACCTGTCGCTGCCACGCCCCGGTGGCGACGCCTGGCTGAGCATCGACCGCGAGACCGGCGCGGTGGAGTACGAATCGACTTCGCGCGGCGTGGTCTCCTACCTCAACGACCTGCACAAGGGCCGCAACGCAGGCCCGGCATGGGGCTGGTTCCTGGACCTGTTCGCCGTGGCCTGCCTGGTGTTCTGCATCACCGGCCTGTTCCTGCTGCACCTGCATGCGCGGCAGCGGCGCATGACCTGGCCGCTGGTCGGCCTCGGCCTGATGATCCCGCTGTTGATCGCCCTGCTGCTGATCCACTGACTTCCACCGTGAATTCCATCCGTTCCTCCGGAGCCGCCCCATGCGCGTCACCCTGACCATCGCCCTCAGCGGCCTGCTGGCCACCTCGCCGGCCTATGCCGCCACCCTCGACATCAACGTCGAAGTGCCCAAGCTCAACGTGGCCGAATACCACCGCCCGTATGTGGCGGTGTGGCTGGAAGGCGCCGACCAGAAGGTCGCGGCCAACCTGTCGGTCTGGTACCAGCAGACCAGCAACAGCGAAGGCCACGGCACCAAGTGGCTGCCCGACCTGCGCCAGTGGTGGCGCAAGAGCGGCCGCACCCTGCAGGTGCCGGTGGACGGCGTGACCGGCCCGACCCGCCCGGCCGGCAAGCACGCGCTGTCGTTCAACGACAGGCAGCCGGCACTGAAGCAGCTGGCCCCCGGCAACTACACCCTGGTGGTCGAAGCAGTGCGCGAAGTCGGCGGCCGTGAACTGCTGAAGATCCCCTTTACCTGGCCGGCCACCGCCGCGCAGAACGGCAAGGCGCAGGGCGCCACCGAACTGGGCCAGGTCACCCTGTCCGTCAAACCCTGAAAAGGGGACGGAGGGGATTAAGTCGTAATCCCCTTCTCCTTGCCGCATCACCCCGCATCCACTGGAGTCCTCCGCATGAAGCGCACGCTCGTCCTCGCCGCCGCCCTGGCCGCTGCCCTTCCCTTCTCCGCCCTGGCCCACAAGGCCTGGCTGCTGCCCTCGCAGACCGTGATCGCCGGCAATGCACCGTGGATCACCGTCGACGGTGCGGTCTCCAACGACCTGTTCTACTTCAACCACGTGCCGCTGCGCCTGGAATCGCTGGTGATCACCGCGCCGGACGGCAGCACCGTGCAGCCGCAGAACGCAGCGACCGGCAAGTACCGCAGCGTGTTCGACATCGAACTGAAGCAGCCCGGCACCTACCGCATCGCCTCGGTCAATGACGGCCTGTTCGCCACCTACGAGCAGAACGGCGAGCGCAAGCGCTGGCGTGGCAGCGTGGCAACCCTCGGCGAACTGCCCAAGGACGCGAAGAAGCTCGAACTGAGCCAGTCGGTGGGCCGCGTGGAGACCTTCGTCACCAACGGTGCGCCGAACGACACCGCGCTGAAGCCGACCAACCGTGGCATCGAGCTGGTCGCCGTCGGCCACCCGAATGACCTGTTCGCCGGCGAGGAAGCCACCTTCCGCGTACTGGTCGATGGCAAGCCGACCGCCGGCCTGGAGTTCGAGATCGTGCGTGGTGCCACCCGCTACCGCAACGCACAGGACGAACTGAAGCTCACCAGCGACGCCAAGGGCGAGATCAAGGTGACCTGGCCGGAAGCCGGCATGTACTGGCTGGAAACCGGCACCGAAGACAACAAGACCTCGGTGAAGCAGGCCGCCAAGCGCCGCCTGAGCTACGTCGCCACGCTGGAAGTGCTGCCGCAGTAATAGACGTGGACCGCGATGCCGGGCACGTCCCGGCATCGCGCCCGCAACACCCGCCATGACCGATTCCCTGTACGACATCGCCCGCCTCGGTGGCACCACCATGGGCACCACCTGGAGCGTGTCGCTGGTTGCGCCGCGCCAGCGCGACCTGCATCCGCTGCATGCCGGCATCCAGGCGCGCCTGGACGAGGTGGTCGCGCAGATGAGTACCTGGGAGCGCGGTTCGGATCTGAGCCGCTACAACCGCGCCGACACTGGCCAATGGTGTGTACTGCCCGCCGAAACGCGCCACGTTCTGGCCTGCGCACAGGCCATCGCTGCCGCCAGTAGCGGCGCCTTTGATCCCACCATCGGTCCGCTGGTTGCGCTGTGGGGCTTCGGTGCACACGCCGGCGAGCGCCGCCAACCCGATGCCACCACCGTACAGGCCACGCGCGAGCGCTGCGGTTGGCAGCGCTTGCAGTGGCAGGGCGATGCGCTGCTGCAACCGGGTGGGCTGGAACTGGATCTCTCTGCGATCGCCAAGGGCTTCGGCGTCGATCACGTCGCCGCGTGGCTGCGCGGACAAGGCATCGCTGCCGCGCTGATCGAGGTCGGTGGCGAACTGGCCGGCTATGGCCGGAAACCGGATGGCCAGCCGTGGCGCGTGCTGGTGGAATCGGCGCCGGAAGAGGATGCGCAGACCGATACTCCGCCACGGGTGCTGGTACTGGAGGGCAAGGCGGTGGCCACCTCCGGCGATCGCTGGCACCAGTACCACGCCGATGGCGAGGCCTACAGCCACAGCCTCGATCCGCGTACCGGCAGGCCGGTGCGCCAGGTCGCTGCCGCAGTCACGGTGGTGGCCGGCGATGCGATGCACGCCGATGCCTGGGCCACCGCGCTGACCGTCCTCGGTCGTGAACAGGGCATGGCACTGGCCGAGCGCGAAGGCCTGGCTGCACGCTACCTGCACCGTGCAGCAGATGGCGCGCGGGAGTTCCTCAGCAGCGCCTTCCAGCGCCTGCTCGACGAGCAGGATGCATGAGCACCCGGCCGTCACGCGCATGGCTCGGCAACGGCCTGGTCCTGCTTCTGCTGGCGCTGATCGGTTGGGCGCTGCTGCGACTGCATCTCGGCGAAGCCTGGTGGCAGGGCGCGCCGCCGGCACGGCAAACGCAGATCGCGATCATCGCCACCGCGCTGTATGCGCTGGCCTGCGCCGCACTGCGGTGGCGTGGGCGACCGCGCGACGATGCTGCCTCTGGCGACGTCGCACCGATCCTGATGGTCTGGTCCAGCCAGACCGGTTTTGCCCGCGAACTGGCCGAACGCAGTGCCGAGGCATTGCGCGGTGCCGGCGTGCCGGTGCGTGTGCGCGGCCTGCATGAGGTCGACGCCACGCTGCTGGCCGACAGCGAGCGTGCATTGTTCATCGCCAGCACCACTGGCGAAGGCGATCCGCCCGACCATGCGCTGCCGTTCCTGCGCGATGTCATGGTCTCACCGCCTTCACTGCAACACCTGCACTACGGCGTGCTCGCACTGGGCGACCGCAGCTACGGCCACTTCTGCGGATTCGGCCACCAGCTTGACCAATGGCTGCGCCAGCACGGCGCGCATCCGCTGTTCGATGCGATCGAGGTCGACAACGCCGATCCGGCAGCGCTTCGTCATTGGCAACAGCTGCTGGGACAACTCGGCGGCGGCGCCAGTGAACTGCCCGACTGGAGCCCGGCCGAATACCAGCTGTGGACGCTGCTGCAGCGCGAACATCTGAACCCGGGCAGCCCCGGCGGTCCAGTGTATTGGTTGCGCCTGCGGCCACCGGCCGGCGCAGATGTGCAGTGGCAGGCCGGCGACATCGCCGAGATCGGCCCGCAGCATGCGTCGCACACCGTGCGTGCCTGGCTGGACGCACAGCGCTTCGATGCGGACAGGGTGCTGGACGACGGGCAGACGTTGCTGGCACGCGTCGCGCGCTCGCACCTGCCTTCATTGGTTCCCCCAGGTGATCTGCCCGCGCTGCTGGCGACCCTGCAGCCGCTGCCGCATCGCGAGTACTCCATCGCCTCAGTGATGGCCGACGGCGCGGTGGAGCTGCTGCTGCGCCGACAGCTGCGCGCGGACGGCACGCCCGGCATCGGCAGTGGCTGGCTGTGCGACCACGCGGCCATTGGCGAGCCGGTGCAGCTGCGCCTGCGCCGCAACGACAATTTCCACGGCGTCGCCGCCGAGGTACCGCTGCTGCTGATCGGCAATGGCACCGGCATCGCCGGCCTGCGCGCACACCTGCACGAACGCGTACGCAGTGGCGCCCGCCGTACCTGGCTGCTGTTCGGTGAGCGCACCGCCGCCCACGACTTCCATTTCGGCGAAGAGCTGCAGGCGATGCTGGCCGACGGCACGCTGGCGCGGCTGGATGCAGTGTTCAGCCGCGATGGCGGTGTGCATCGCTATGTGCAGGACCGGTTGCTGGCCGAAGCGGCAACACTGCGGCGGTGGGTGGATGAGGGCGCGACGATCCTGGTCTGCGGCAGCCTGCAGGGCATGGCCCCGGCGGTGGATGCGGTGATCGAGCAGGTGCTGGGGACTGCGGACAAGGAAGCGCTGCTGCTGGCCGGTCGTTACCGGCGCGATGTGTATTGAGGTCGCCGCATCCACGCATGGCGTGGATCTACTGCGCGGCGTGTCAAGGCATGGTTGGTAACCCCCCAGTAGATCCACGCCATGCGTGGATAGCGCCCACCGGCGCCGAGGCATCATCCCGCCGCCGCACTGACCCGTATCACCAACAACTCGCCCCCGCCCTGCAAAGCGTGCCGCTGCCGTTCACCCGCTGACAACCACGCGGTATCGCCGGCCTGCAGCGGCGGCAGGCCACTGCCGGCACCGAACTCCGCCTGACCGGCCAGCAGATGCAGTGCCCAGGCCACGCCCGGTTCGCAGAAGAAGAACATCGTGCCCACCAGTGGCCGGTGCAGCAGTTCGGCCTGCAGCAGCTCGCGCTTCCACATCAGGTTGAAATCATGTGTGGTGCCATCGACCAGTTCGCCGTGCAGCGTTTCCTCGCCGGCAAAGCGCACCCGCCCGTGTGGCGGCAGCACTTCCGCCACACGGCCATCCTCGAAGCGAAGACGCACGCCATTGCCCTGCAGCAGTACCAGTTCGCGCTCCACGCCGGGGAAGGCGGAGAACGCGGCGTCCTGCTCGATCTCGGCCACCGACAGGCGCAGCGCCCAGTCATTGCCCTGCGCAGGCAGGCGCAGGATCTCGCGCGTCCAGCCCAGGCCGTTGCGCCAGCGTTCGCGGCGGTAGTCCAGGCGGGAGATTACCTGGCTCGGAGTGTGCAGCAGGGAGTCGATGGTCATCCGCGCATTGCATCATGCCGCGCGCCGTCGCGCATCACCGCGTGGTGAGCGTGCCCTGGCCACCGCATCCGCCGGCCAGCAGCTGCGAGTGCTTCAGCCAATCCTGGTCGGGGTAGTAAGCAAACACCATCGTGCCGCCGCGCAATGCGTCGATCAGCGGCTTGGCCACCGACAGGCGCACCGCCGGGCAACCCAGGCTGCGGCCGAGCCGCCCCTGCAGCTGGGCGGTGGCCGGGTTCACATACGGTGCGCCGTGGATGACGATCGCGCGATCGCGCGCACGGTCATTGAAGCCCGGTTCCAGCCCGGCCAGGCGCAGCGAATATCCATTGCCGCCCACGTAGGTCTCCTGCGCGGTGAACGCGCCGAGGCTGGACATGAAACTGCCGTCGCGGTTGGAGAAGTGCTCGGTGCGGTTCTCGCCGCTGTTGCGGCCATGCGCCACCCATTCCTCGAACAACAGGCGCTGGTGGGCCAGGTCGAACACCCACAGGCGCGGCTCGGTGGACGGGCGCGAGTAATCGATCACGCTGAGCCGATCACCGTTGATGCCCAGCTCCGGCCGCTGCAGCGCGCAGCGCATGGCGCGCGCCGCCAGCTGCAACACGTGGCGGTCGGCCTTGGGCGCACTGCGCGACAGCAGGGCAGCCAGATCATCGGCAGAGGTGGCGAGGGCGGGCGTCTGTGCCAGCGCCGGGGCGCTGGCCGAGGTCGCCAGCAGGCCGAACGCGGCCAGCCGGCACAGGCGGGATGCAGTCATGGGCACAACGAGGGGACTCAGTTGCCCTTGAGGGTGGACCCTGGCGGCTCGGATTCCAAGACCGGCTGCATTCCGGATTCAGCCGGGCTTGGGCGGACCGCCGGCAGCGAGGTGACCAGCAGGGTCGTGCCCGGCACCAGCACCTGGTACAGCTGGCGGGCGAAATCGGCCGGCAGCGCCATCGGCAGCGAGGGCGTGGCCAGCAGGTCCGGCGTGGCCTGGGCGCGATCCTGGCCCAGCAACGGGTAGGCCGTCCACTGGTGCAGGCGCTGGTTCACGTCCAGCGGGCTGGGGGTGTCGCTGTAACCCTGCCCCATCACGAACAGCGTGGTCCCCTGGAAGGCCGGCAGCGCGTCCGCCTTCAACGGCGACTCGCCGATCATCACGCCATCGCGCAGCACGTACAGGCGCTGGTCGTGCAGGCTGACCAGGATGCCGACCTGCCCGGCCGGGGCCACGCTGTCGTTCCACCACGCCTGCGCCGGCGCTCCGCCCTCTGCCTCCGGCAGGGCCTGCCCACGCGCATTCACGGGTGCCAGTACCGACGGATAGGCCAGGGTCATCGGCGAGCTCTTGGCGTCGGCCACGACCACGGTATCGCCGCGTTGAGTTTCGCTGAACAGCTTCTGCGCGAAGGCCTGCGGCAGGCGCACGCAGCCGTGCGAGGCGGGATGCCCGGGCAGGCTGCCGCCATGCAGAGCGATACCGTCCCAGGTCAGCCGCTGCATGTACGGCATCGGCGCGCTGTTGTAGAGGTTGGACCTGTGGTCCTTGTCCTTCTGCAGGATGGTGAACACGCCGGTCGGCGTCTCGTGCCCGGCCTTGCCCGAGCTGATCGTGGTCAGGCCGATGGCAATGCCGTTGCGGTAGACGTAGGCGCGCTGCTCATCGAGGCTGACCACCAGCACGATCGGGCCGGTCGGCGAGATTTCCGGATGCCACAGGTATTCGCCCGGTTTCAGGTCGGTCGGTCCGCGCACTTCAGCGGTGCTGGCTGCGGCCGCGGGCGTGGCTGTCGGCATCGGCGCAGCGGCGTGGGCCTGCAGTGGCAGAGTCAGTGCCAGGGCGAGCATCAGGGTCGTGGGGCGGTGCACAAGCATCCAGCGGGGTCCTTTCCATGCGGAGCGGCCACCGTACACCATCGGCCCGTGGTGGCCGCGGCAAAACCAGGCCCCGGAAATGAAATTGCCCGGCGACACAGCCATGTGTCGTACCGGGCAATCGTTACGTCCTTGTCGGCCTGCTGCCGCCCCCTCGCATCCTGCGCTGTGGGGGCAGCGTTGCATCCTGCACGCGGCCGCGTCTGTCCTGTTTGTATCTCAGCCCCTTCCACAGGTCTGTGATGCCACCATCCTGGTGAGTGGTGCCGCGTCCTGCGGCGGTCGGTGGTCACGGGCGTCCTGTCCGTGACCGGTGAACCAGCGTCCTGCCGGTTCCGACGATTCCTGCTGTCAGCGCCTCGGTACGGTTCGCACCGGTACCGATCCGGGTACCGGATCCGCCGGCAACAACCTGTTGCCTACGGTGATCCGCTGTCGATTCCGTTCGACGATGGCTTTCCCTATCCCCTTCACCTGCGCCAGGTCCTCGACGCGATGAAACGGGCCGTGTCTGCGCCGGTGCTCGACGATCGCCTCGGCCTTGGCGGCTCCGACCATCGTCAATCCCTGCTGCAGCGCCTGGGCATCGGCGCGGTTGATGTCGATCGGTTCGGCGGCATGCGCCCCAGCGATCCACACGACCAGCACCAGTGCCCTCAACACGACACTCCAAGGCACGACGTGTATCTCCTTGTGATTCTGGACGTCCCGACCGGCAATCCCGTCGGTAGGAACAGTGTCCGTCACCACATGCACACAGCCTATCGGTTTCCTGGATTTCTAAAAGCCAGCCAAACACCCGACGTGATGTAGGAAAAACCCTACCCGTGGCACAGGCGTAGAATGGCGGGATCAGCCCATGCAACCGGAGTTTCAGATGGACAGCGCCAAGCTCGGCCAATTCGTCAATGACAAGTGGGACAGTGAAATCGTCCCGCAGTTGGTCGACTACATCCGCATTCCCAACAAGTCGCCGATGTTCGACGCCAATTGGGTGCAGAACGGCTACATGGAACAGGCGGTCACGCTGATGGAGAACTGGGCCAGGGCCCAGCAGCTGCCCGGCCTGAAGGTTGAAGTGGTGCGCCTGGAAGGCCGCACCCCGCTGATCTTCCTGGAAATTCCGGCCTCCGGCCCGGAAACCGGCGACGACACCATCCTGCTCTACGGCCACCTGGACAAGCAGCCGGAAATGACCGGCTGGGACGACGATCTCGGCCCGTGGACCCCGGTCCTGCGCGGCGACAAACTGTATGGCCGCGGCGGTGCGGATGACGGGTACGCCATCTTCGGCTCGCTGGCCGCGGTGCTGGCGCTGCAGGCCCAGGGCCTGCCGCACGCCCGCTGCGTGGTGCTGATCGAAGCCTGTGAAGAATCGGGCAGCTATGACCTGCCGGCCTACGTCGACCACCTGGCCGACCGCATCGGCAAGCCGTCGCTGGTGGTCTGCCTGGATTCGGGCTGCGCCAACTACGACCAGCTGTGGTGCACCACCTCGCTGCGCGGCCTGACCGGCGGCAACTTCACCGTGAAGGTGCTCAACGAAGGCGTGCATTCCGGCGATGCCTCCGGCGTGGTGCCGTCCAGCTTCCGCCTGCTGCGCCAGCTGCTGTCGCGCATCGAGGACCAGGACACCGGCCGCATCCTGATCGACGGCATGAACGTGGAAATCCCGGCCGAACGCCTGGAACAGGCCAAGCGCGCGGCCGAAGTGGTGGATACCGAGATCTTCGAGAAATTCCCGATGGTCGACGGCCTGCGCCCCATGAACGAGGACCTGACCGAGCTGGTGCTCAACCGCACCTGGCGCCCGGCGCTGTCGGTCACCGGCGTCGGTGGCATGCCGCCGCTGGAATCGGCCGGCAACGTGCTGCGTCCGCAGACCTCGGTGAAGCTCTCGCTGCGCCTGCCGCCGACTGCCGATGGCAAGACCTGCGGGGAACTGCTGAAGGAAGCGCTGCTGCGCGACCCGCCGAACGGCGCGCAGGTCACCCTGGACCTGGAAAAGGCCTCCACCGGCTGGAACGCACCGGCCATGGCGCCGTGGCTGACCCAGGCCATTGACGACGCCAGCCAGGCCTTCTTCGGCAAGCCGGCGATGTACATGGGCGAAGGCGGCTCGATCCCGTTCATGGGCATGCTGGGCGAGAAGTTCCCGGGCGCGCAGTTCATGATCACCGGCGTGCTCGGCCCGCATTCCAATGCACATGGCCCCAACGAGTTCCTGCACATCCCGATGGGCAAGAAGGTCACCGCCTGCGTGTCCAAGGTGATCAGCGAGCACTATGCCGCCAGCCTGCGCGGCGAGACCAGCGGTTCGCCAGTGGCTGCCGACAGCGGCCCCCGCCACGGCGACCACGGCTGCTGCTGATTACGGCACACCGTGACGGACGCAGCCTGGCCTTGCTAGGCTGCGTCCACCCAAAGCGGAACACATGCACATGAATGGTCTGTTCGGCAGCAGCAGCTGGCTGTACATCCTGCTGGTCGGCTTCGTCGTCGGCCTGCTCGGGCGCTTCTTCATGCCCGGCAACAACCGCATGGGCTGCCTGCTGACCATCGTGCTGGGCATCATTGGCGCGCTGGTGGCCGGTTGGTTCGGCCAGTACATGGGCTGGTACGCTCCCGGCGAACCGGCCGGTTTCCTCGGTGCGGTAGTGGGCGCGGTGGCCGTGCTGGCCGTCCTGCGCCTGTTCAGCGGCCGCCGCTGACCCCGTCCCTCCTTCCCCTCCTGCTCCCGACGTTGGCGCGCCCGGCGCGCCCGGATATGCCCGCATGACCGAACCCGCCTCCGATCCCCAGCGCAGCGCGCAGCGCTTGCAGTGGGCCCGTACCCAGCTCGATGACGCCAACGCGGTAGTCGAACGCGCTTCGGTGGATGCCGGCATGCGCAGCTACTGGCGTACCACCAGCACGCGCGGCAGCCACATCGTGATGGACGCTCCGCCGGGGCTGGAAGATCCGCGGCCGTGGCTGCGCATGCGCGGCCTGCTGCACGACAACGGCCTGCGCGTGCCAGCATTGCTGGCGCAGGACCTGGAAGCCGGCTTCCTGCTGCTGGAAGATCTCGGCGGCCCGACCCTGGCCAGGATCCTCGACGAGCGCAACGCCGATGAATGGTTCGGCCGTTCGATCGAACAGCTGCTGCGCCTGCAGGCGATCCCGGTGCCGGCCGACTTCGGCCAGTTCGGCGAAGCGCTGCTGCAGCGCGATGCCGGCCTGTTCGACGAGTGGTTCCTGCAGCGCCACCTGCAGCTGGAACTGGACTGTGGCGAGATTGAAGGGCTGCAGCTGGTACACCGCCGGTTGATGGACAACGCATTGGGCCAGGCCCAGCTGATGACCCACCGCGACTACATGCCGCGCAACCTGATGCCGGTCGAGGACGGCCCCGCGGTGCTGGATTTCCAGGACCTGGTGCGTGGCCCGATCGCCTACGATGCGGTGAGCCTGTTCAAGGACGCCTTCCTGAGCTGGCCGCTGCAGCGCGTGGACGAGTGGCTGGCGCAGTACCACGAGCGCGCACGCGACGCCGGCCTGCCGGTACCCGACCGCGCCACCTTCCTGCGCGATGCCGACTGGATGGGTATCCAGCGCCACGTGAAGATCCTTGGCCTGTTCTGCCGCCTGCGCTACCGCGACAACAAGGGCCATTACCTGGACGACGCGCCGCGCTTCATCGGCTACCTGGATGAAGTACTGCCGCGCTACCACGAGCTGGCACCGCTGCAGCAGCTGCTGGACGAGCGCATCAAGCCGGCGCTGGCCGAGCTGGGTGCACCGATGCGCGTGGCCCGATGAAGGCGCTGGTCTTTGCCGCTGGCCTCGGCGAGCGCATGCGCCCGCTGACCCTGCACACGCCCAAGCCGCTGCTGGAAGTGGCTGGAAAGCCGTTGATCGTCTGGCACCTGGAACGCCTGGCCGCACTCGGCGTGCGCGAGGTGGTGGTCAACACCGCATGGCTGGCCGAGCAGTTCCCTGCAACGCTGGGCGATGGCAGCCAATGGGGCGTGCGCCTGCATTTCCTGCACGAAGGGCCGACCCCGCTGGAAACCGGCGGCGGCATCCTCAACGCATTGCCGGTGCTGGGCGATGCCCCGTTCCTGGTGGTGAACGGCGACATCTGGACCGATTTCGATTTCGCCACGCTGCCGCGCGAGCCGCAGGGCCAGGCACACCTGGTGCTGGTCGACAATCCGGCGCAACACCCCGACGGTGACTACCGCCTCGATACGCAGGGGGTGCTGCACCATGACCGCGAAGGTCCCTGCCTGACCTATGCCGGCATCGGCGTGTACCGTCCTTCGATCGTGGCCGACTGGCGCGCGGTGATCGGCGATGCGCCGGGCAGCGAGCGTGTTCCGCCGAAGTTCTCGGTGGTGCCGCTGCAGAAGCATTTCATGGCGCAGGGGTTGATGACCGGGCAGCACCATCGCGGGCGTTGGACCGATGTGGGTACCGTGGATCGCCTGCATGCGCTGGATGTTGAGTTGGCGGCGAACGGCTGAGCCCCTCGTGGCTGGACTCATTGAAAGCAGAAGCCGTGCTTGGCCGGTCGGGGTGGGCTGCGCAGGGGACGCTGCAAGTACGTCCATGTAAGCTCGGTCGCCGCATCCATGCGGCTCACGCCCCTGCGCAGCCCACCCCGACCGGCCTCTGACAGTTTCCGTGCGCGTCCAGCCACGGAAAAGAAAAAGAAAATCAAAAGCGGATCGCTTCGCTGCGCTTGCTCTGGTGTCGACCAAGGTCGACACCCACCAACAGCCGTCAGCAGTGCAGTACGCAGTCCCGGCAGATCGCGGGAACCTGTCGAAGGCGGGGTGGGTCCGGTTGCGGGGGCGTGAGCGCCATGGATGGCGCGATCGAGGCTACATGGACGTACTTGCGCCGTCCCCCGCAACCTGAGCCACCCCCCCCCCCTCAGGAAGCCAGCATTTGACGTTGCTGTTGAAGTTGCCGGCCAGCGGCCGGCACTACCGCGGGTGCAGGGCGCAGCCCTGCAAACAAACCCCACCCTCAGTAACGAGGCCGGCCTTCTTCCAGCACCTGGCGCAGGAACGGCACGGTGATCCGCCGCTTCGCCGCCAGCGATTCGCGGTCCAGCCAGTCCAGCAGCGTGATCAACCCACCCAGCTCGCGCCCGGTGTGCGACAGCAGCCACTCGATGGCCGCTTCGTCGATGGCCAGGCCGCGTCGCAGCGCGCGCTCGCGCAGCACCGCAGCACGACCTTCCTCATCCAGCGGCTGCAGCAGCACGCGCACGCACTGGCCCAGCCGCGAACGCAGGTCCGGCAGTACCAGGCCCAGTTCTTCCGGCGCCTTCTGCGCCGTGTACAGCACGGTCACGCCTGCTGCACGCGCGCGGTTGTGGAAATCAAACAGCGCGATCTCGTCCTCGCGGTTGCCGGCAACCTCGTCCAGCCCGTCCAGCGCCACCAGTTCGCGTGCGTCCAGCCCGTCGAGCGCTGCACGAACGCGGCCGGCGGCGCTGGCCAGTGGCACGTACGTCGGCAGGCGCCCGGCCTGCTCGGCGCTGGAGCACGTCGCCAGCGCCTGGTGGGTCTTGCCGGTGCCCGCCGCGCCTTCCAGGTAGACCCAATCGTGGCTGGCGCCGACCGCGATCGCACGCAGCTGCGCCAGCGCGCCATCCGGCGCGCCGATGAAGGTCTCCAAGCGCTGGTCCCGCGGGTAATGCAGGGCCAGCGGCAGTTGCGGCACACCCATCACTTCAGGTCGGGGCCCTTGTCGGTCGGAACGATGATATGGGGCGCATCGACCACGCCATCAAGCACGATCGCCGGCTTCTCGCCCACGTACAGCTCGCTCAGGCGGTAACGCTGGTGCGCATAGCGCAGCAGCACGTTGGTCACCGCCGCCACCGGCAGCGCCAGCAGCATGCCGAGGAAGCCGAACAGCTGGCCGCCGGCCATTACCGCGAAGATCACCGCCACCGGATGCAGGCCGATCTTGTCGCCGACAATGCGCGGGGTCAGTACGTAGCTCTCCAGCAGCTGGCCCACGGTGAACACCACGCCGACCAGGATCAGCAGCTTCAGGTCGAAGCCCTGTGCCTGCACCAGCGCGGCAATCACCGCCATCAGCACGCCGGTGGTCGCGCCCAGGTAGGGGATGAAGCTGATCAGGCCGGCAATCAGGCCAATCAGCAGGCCCAGCTTGAGGCCTACCAACGACAGGCCGCCGGCGTAGATCACGCCCAATGCCAGCATCACCAGGAACTGGCCGCGGATGAACGCCCCCAACACCTCGTTGGACTCACGCGCCAGCGCAGTGATGGTGCCGATGTGGTTGCGCGGAATCACCGAGGCCACCCGCTCGACCAGCTTGTCCCAGTCGCGCAGGAAGTAGAACGCCAGGATCGGCAGCAGCAGGATGTTGACCACCCAGGTCACCATCGCAAAACCCGAACGCGAGACGTAGCCCATGAACGTGGTGGCGACGCCGCCGGCCTGCTGCCAGTGGCTGCGCACCCACTCGATCAGGCGGTCCGGATCCAGCCACTGCATCACTTCCAGGCCGGTCTTCTGCTCGAACCAGGGAATCCCCTTTTCCATCAGCCACGCCTGCGCCTGCGGCGCGACCGCGATCAGGGTGGTGATCTGGCGCTCGATCATCGGCACCAGCACCAGCAGCAGCGCCACGATCACCAGCACCATCGCCGCGAACACCAGCACCACGCCGGTCATGCGCGAGCGGCCGGTGGCCTCGATGCGGTCCACCAGCGGGTCGCCCAGCCAGGCCAGTGCCAGCGCCAGCACGAACGGGGTCAGGATCGGGGCCAGCAGCCACACCACCCAGCCGACCAGGCCGGCGAACAGGATGTACTTCAGCCGGCGCAGGAACTGCGCGATTTCCGCTTCCGGGGTCAGGGTCATCGCAGGCGGTACTCATTGCTGACCGGTGCTGCGACCGGGGCACCGGTGGTGTCGTCGATCGGCGTCGGCAGGGCCGGCAGCGGCGCGCTCGGCACCAGTACACCGTTGTCGCCCAGCATGCGGTTGAAGCCGGCCAGGCCGGTGGTCATCTCCAGGCTCAGCTCCAGCTGGCCGGCCGAAGCATGCAGCGGGGTGACGTTGCGCACCACCGGCACCTCGCGCAGGCCGGCGGCAAGGCGCAGGTAGTCGTCGGCACTGTTGATGCCGGTGACCACCACGCGGTAGGTTCCGGCCTGGCCGACGGCGGCGCCGGCCTTCGCATAGCGCCTGACCAGCGCGTCGGCGGCGCCATCGGCGCCGGCCGCCATCGCCCGCATGGCGTTGGCGTCCTTGCTGGTCCACTTGTTCAGCTCACGGCCGTTGTCGACGAACACCCAGTCCGCCTGCCAGCCGCCGTTGGCGCGGTAGAGCTTGCCGATCAGCTGCATCGGCGGTGAGTAGCGCGAGGAGGCGCGGGCCACGGCGGCACTGTCCTGGCGCCAGATGGCACCGGCCAGCGCCTGCTCGGCGGCACCGCCGCTGGGCAGGCCGAGCTTGTAGCCGCGCTCGATGGCGCGGTTCAGCAGTGGGCGGGCGGCATTGGCCTGCTGCACGCTGACCAGGCGCGGTCCGCTGCCGTCATCCACGGCCAGCCACACCACCGGCTTTGGTCGCGGCTGCGGCCACAGCGGCAGGCCCAGCGCCGAGACCAGCGAATCGACGTCGTCCTCGCGGAAACGGGCCACCAGCAGGGTCCGGAAGCTCGGCGCGCCGCTGGCGCCTACGCTCTGGTCCTGCTTGTAGTCGTAGCTGGCCACGTAGTCCTTGGCATTGCGCAGTGCCTGCACCACACCGGGGCGCGACATCACGTTGCGATCACCGGACAGCTTGCCCAGTACCACGCTCAGGGCGCGGGCCAGGGCGCCGTTGCGATCGGCTTCGGCTTGGCTGTTGACGGGCACTTCGGCCTCGTACGCGCCACTGGCGGTGGCGACATCACCCTCGGTGCGAAGGCCGCTCTGGGCCATCGTGGCCACCGGCAGGCTCAGCGCAAGGAGCAGGGTCAGAATCAGGCTGCGGCGCATCAGGACATCCATTGGCTCGACGTATCCGGGGGAATTGTTGCCCGAATACGGCCTTTGCGCCAATGCGGCCTGTTAAAATCGCCCGTTCAACCCCTGCCAGCGCCGACGCCCGTGACCAACACCCCGTCTTCCGCCCCCTCCCCCCTTACCTATCGTGACGCGGGTGTCGACATCGACGCCGGCAACGAGCTGGTCGAGCGGATCAAGCCCCTGGTCAAGCGCAGCTTCCGGCCGGAAGTGATGGGCGGCCTGGGCGGCTTCGGCGCCCTGTTCGACCTGTCCAACAAGTACCGCGAGCCGGTGCTGGTGTCGGGTACCGACGGCGTGGGCACCAAGCTGAAGCTGGCGCACCAGCTGAACCGCCACGATACGATCGGCATCGACCTGGTCGCCATGTGCGTGAACGACGTGCTGGTACAGGGTGCCGAGCCGCTGTTCTTCCTGGACTACTTCGCGACCGGCAAGCTGGACATCGACACCGCCGCAGCGGTCGTGGGCGGCATCGCCAACGGCTGCACCGAGGCCGGCTGCGCGCTGATCGGTGGTGAAACCGCTGAAATGCCCGACATGTATGCCCCGGGCGAATACGACCTGGCCGGCTTCACGGTGGCCGCGGTCGAGAAGAGCGAGCTGAAGGACGGCGCCAGCGTGGCTGCCGGCGACGTGCTGATCGGCATCGCCTCGTCCGGCCCGCACTCCAACGGCTACTCGCTGGTGCGCCGCATCTACGACCGTGCCGGCCGCCCGGCCGAGCTGGAGCTGGAAGGCGGTGTGAAGCTGGTCGATGCGCTGATGGCGCCGACCCGCCTGTACGTCAAGCCGATCCTGGCGCTGCTGAAGTCACACGGCGAGGCCATTCACGGCATGGCCCACATCACCGGTGGCGGGCTGACCGAGAACATCATCCGCGTGGTGCCCGACGGCCTCGGCCTGGACATCCAGGCCTCGTCCTGGACCCTGCCGCCGGTATTCCAGTGGCTGCAGAAGGAAGGCGCCGTGGCCGACAGCGAGATGTGGCGCACCTTCAACTGCGGCATCGGCTTCGTGCTGATCGTCGCGCCGGACCAGGAGGCTGCCGTGTCCGAGGCGGTCAGGGCGCAGGGCCTGGAGCACTGGACCATCGGCCAGGTGGTCACCGCCGAAGGCGCCGAGCGCGTCCACATCGGCTGAGCCCGGCAACCAGGAGCCCGCATGGACGCAACGCCCCCCCTGGCACCCACCCCGGTACCACCGCCGTTGGCGGCGGTGCCGGTCTTCAGCAGGCAGGACGCTGACCACCTGCGCGCGCTGTCCATCGCCCACTATGTGTTCGGTGGCCTGATTGCGCTGCTCTCGCTGTTTTTCATTCTGTACATCGTGCTCGGCATCAGTGCGCTGAGCGGCCATCTGCCGATGAACTCCGGGGGCCAGCCCTCGTCGCCGGCCGAACAGCGCCTGTTCGGCTGGGTGTTCACGGTCCTGGGGACCGTGTTCGTCGCCGGCGGCCTGGGCATGGCCGCATTCGTCATCCATGCCGGCCGCTGCGTGGCCCGGCGGCGTCGTTACCTGCTGTGCCTGATCGTGGCCGGCCTGCTCTGCCTGTTCGCGCCGCTGGGCACCGTTCTAGGGGTGTTCACCCTGGTCACACTGCTGCGCCCGCAGGTGAAGGCCGCCTTCGATGCAGCTGGCACGGCTGCATGACGATGCCGGGCGCGCCTCCGCCATTGCCACAGCAGACCCTGGCGCAGCTGCAGTTGGCCAGCCACCTGCAGACGCTGAAGGTGCTGTTCTACGCGCTGGCAGGTTTCCACTGGCTGGCCGCGTTGGCCTTCCTCGGTTTCATCGGCCTGGTCGCCAGTTCCCGCGGGTTGGACGAAGGCGCGGCGCTGGCCACGGTCTACGGGGTCATTTCGTTGTTGGCGGCGGCGCTTGGCTTCGTACAGCTGCACACCGCGCGCCTGCTGTCGCGCCGCACCGGGCTGGCCTGGTGCCAGCGCGCGGCATGGCTGGCAGTGCTTGCCGGCCCGTTGGGCATGGCGCTGACGGCCTATGCCCGGGTGTTCCTGTCCAAGCCTGACATGGCCGCATTGTTCGACCGCGGCGACCACCTCAGTGCCTGAGCCCGCAGGCAACCCATCGCTTCCTCCTGACCGATCCGACATGTCCGCGCCCGCCACCGCCGCAAACGCCACTGCCCGCGGCTATCGTGTTTCACTGCCCAAGAAGCTGGCCTTCGCCGCCGTACTGGCCGTGTTCCTGGTCAGCTGGATCGATCCGCTGTGGCCCGTCGAACAGGCCCTGCACAGCTCGCTCACCGTCGTCGGCCTGGCTGCCCTGCTCTGGGTGGACCGTCGTGGCTGGCTGGGCAATGGCGCCTTCATCGCGATCTGTGGCTTCATCGCACTGCATTGCGTGGGCGCGCGCTGGCTGTACTCCAACGTGCCCTACGACGCTTGGGCACAGGCGCTGGCCGGCTGGTCGCCGAATGCCGCCTTCGGCTGGCAGCGCAACCACTTCGACCGTCTCATCCACTTGTTGTTCGGCGTCTGCTTCACCCCCGCGCTGCTGCAGCTGGCCCGGCATGCCTGGCCGGCGCTGCGCCTGGGCCAGGCCTTCAGCCTGGCGGTGATGACGGTGATGTGCGCCAGCCTGGTCTACGAGTGGTTCGAGTGGGCCATCGCGCTTGCCCTGTCGCCCGACGCCGCCGAGGCCTACAACGGGCAGCAGGGCGACATGTGGGACGCTCATGCCGACATGCTGCTGGCGACCCTGGGCAGTCTGCTGACCTGGCCGTTGATCCGCCGGAGTGCCCGGCAATGAGCACGCCCACCCGCATTGCCGTGCTCGCCTCCGGCCGCGGCAGCAACCTGCAGGCCATCCTTGACGCAATTGCTGACGGCCGCCTGCCCGCCGAGGTTGTCGGCGTGTTCTCCGACCGCCCAGCCGCAGCCGCGCTGCAACGGGTCGGCGACAGCCTGCGCTGGGCGCATGCACCGAAAGAATTCGGTGACCGCGCCGCCTACGAGCAGGCCTTGGGCGATGCACTGGCCGCGGTCGCGCCGGATCTGATCGTCTGCGCCGGCTACATGCGCATTCTCGGCGCCGACTTCGTGCAGCGCTTCAATGGCCGGCTGGTCAACATCCACCCCTCCCTGCTACCGCTGCACAAGGGGCTGGACACGCATGCGCGGGCGCTGCACGCCGGCGATGCGGAGCATGGGGCCAGCGTGCACCTGGTGGTGCCCGAGCTGGATGCCGGCGCCGTGCTGGCCCAGGCGCGGGTGCCGGTGATGCCCGGCGATGACGCCGACAGCCTGGCGGCGCGTGTGCTGGCGGTGGAGCATCCGCTGCTGATCGCCACCCTGCAGCTGCTGTGCGCCGGCCGCCTGGCTGAACGGGAGGGCCAGCCACTGCTGGATGGTCACCCCCTGTTTAGCCCACTGGTCCTAGATTCCGCCGGGAACCTGAACCGGTAACGCCCACGCACACGCCCCGCTGACTGCGGGGCTGGCATCCTGCCCCCCTCCTGCAGCTCCTGTCCTCCATGAAGACCACGACCCTGCTGTCCACTTCATTGCTGCTGTCGCTTGTCGTGCTTCCCGGCGTGGGTTGGGGCCAGGCACAGGCGCCTGCCTCGCCGGTTCCGGCGCCAGCGGTGCAACCGCCGGCCGGAACGACGGCCCCGGCCCTGCCGGCATTGGCGTGGGAACCGCCGCCGCTGCAGCCGTTCAGCGCCACCTACCAGGCCTTCTACAAGGGCAAGGAGGCCGGCGACGCCAGCATGCAGGTCACCCACACCGGCGGCAACCAGTGGCGGGTGGACATGCAGGTGGTCGGCCGCCGCGGGTTCGCCAGCGTGCTGGGACTGAACATCGAGCAGAGCACGGTCTTCGAGGAGCGCGCTGGCTCCTATGCACCGCTGAGCCAGAGCACGGTGCGCAAGGGCCTGTTTCTCGGCAAGAAGGCGGTCGGCACGTACAACTGGCAGGCCGGTACCGCGCAGTGGAGCGGCGATGTCGAGAAGAAGCGCGCACAGCCGATTCCGCTGCAGCCGGGCGACCAGAGTGCGCTGCTGATCAATCTGGCAATCATGCGCGACGCCCGCCCAGGCGCCGCGATGCACTACCGCTACGTGGACATGGGCAAGGTCCGCCAGCATGACTACCAGGCCGCGCCGCAGACCGAGAACGTCGAGGTCGGCGACCTGTCCTACAACGCGCTGCGGGTCTACCGGACCAACGGCGGCAACAATGAAACCATCCTCTGGATCGCCAACGGGGTCCCCACCCCGGTGCGCATCCTGCAACGCGAAGACGGCGAAGACCGCGTCGATCTGCGCCTGATCGAATACCAAGGAGTCTGAGCATGAGCATCCCGACCCGCCCCCTCGCCTGGATCGCGGCCGCTGCCCTGTCCGTGGCCAGCCTGCCGGCCATGGCCCTGCAACCTTTCAAGGCGGATTACCTGGCCAGCTACATGGGCATGCAGGCCAACGGCACGATGACCCTGTCCAACGAAGGCAGCAACAAGTGGCGCTACAGCCTCCAGGTGAAGAACCAGCTGGCCGACCTGAGCCAGAGCACCGTGTTCGAGGAAGTGCGTGGGCAACTGCGCCCGCTGAGCAGCCAGGACCGCTCGGCGCTGCTGGTGAAGAAGCGCAACGTGCAGGCCAATTACAACTGGACCAGCAACCAGGCCACCTGGACCGGCGACATCAAGCCGGACCGTGCCGGCCCCATCGCGCTGAAGGCCGGTGACATGGATGCGCTGCTGATCAACCTGGCGATCACCCGTGACCTGGCCGCCGGCAAGCCGCTGACCTATCGCATGGTCGACGAAGGCCGCATCAAGAACATGACCTACCGCGTGGTCGGCAAGGAATCGATCACCGTGGGCGGCAAGAGCTACGAGGCCACCAAGGTCTCGCGCGCCGACGGCAACAAGGAGCTGATCGCCTGGATCGTGCCGGAGTTCCCGGTGCCGGCGCGCATGCTGCAGCGTGAGGGCGGACGTGATGCGCTGGACCTGACCATCAAGGCGCTGAACTGACCGGAGATCCACGTCATCCACGCATGGCGTGGATCTACTGGAAACCTGGAGTAGATCCACGCCATGCGTGGATGGACGCCCCGGGAAAAACGCCCGCTTTCGCGGGCGTTTTTCTTACTTCTTTTCCTCGGCCGCAGCGGGCTTGAACTCGGTGCGGCAGTCCACGCGGATCTGCTCGCCGGTGCTGCGCCAGACGAAGGTGCGGCAATGGCGGTTGCCGTCCTGGCTGTCGTTCACCGCGACCGCGTAGAACGATTCGATGATCTCGTCACGCGAGACCGTGCCGTCGCCGTTCCAGTCCATGTCCTTCTGCTCGATGCCCTGGGTGATGGCGATGTTGGCGTACCAGGCATAGCCCAGCCACGCCAGCACGATCAGCACCAAGGCCAGCAGCGCCTTGCGGCGCGGGCTGAACTTGCCGCGCAGGATCATGGCACGCGCCGGATGGTGGCACCGAGCGAAGACAGCTTCTCTTCGATGTTCTCGTAGCCACGATCAAGGTGATAGATGCGGTCGATGGTGGTCTCCCCGCTGGCCATCAGGCCGGCCAGGATCAGCGAGGCCGAGGCACGCAGGTCGGTGGCCATCACCGGCGCACCGCTCAGGGTCTCGCTGCCACGCACGATGGCGGTGTGGCCTTCAACCTGTATGTCCGCGCCCAGGCGCAGCAGTTCGTTGACGTGCATGAAACGGTTCTCGAAGATCGTTTCGTTGATCACGCCCACGCCGTCGGCCACGCAGTTGAGCGCCATGAACTGCGCCTGCATGTCGGTCGGGAATGCGGGGTACGGCGCGGTGGTCAGGTTGACCGCCTTCGGTCGCTTGCCCTGCATGTCCAGGGTGATGGTGTCTTCGGTGGTCTCGATCTTCGCACCGGCCTCGACCAGTTTGGACAGCACCGCGTCCATGGTGTTCGGGCGCGCACGGTTGACCGTGACCTTGCCGCCGGTCATCGCCGCAGCGACCAGGAAGGTACCGGTTTCGATGCGGTCGGGCAGCACTTCGTGGCGGCCGCCGGACAGGCGCTCGACGCCTTCGATGACCAGGCGGGCAGTGCCAAGGCCTTCGATCTTCGCGCCCAGCGCGATCAGGCAATGCGCCAGATCGGTCACTTCCGGTTCCATCGCGCAGTTGTCGAGGACGGTGGTGCCTTCGGCCAGCACCGCGCCCATCAGCACGTTCTCGGTGCCGGTGACGCTGACCATGTCGAAGGTGAAGTGGCCGCCCTTCAGCCGCTTGGCGCTGGCCTTGATGAAGCCGTTCTCGACCACGATCTCGGCACCCAGCGCCTGCAGGCCCTTGATGTGCTGGTCGACCGGACGCGAGCCGATCGCGCAGCCGCCCGGCAGCGACACTTCGGCCGCGCCGAAGCGGGCCAGCAGCGGGCCCAGCACCAGGATCGAGGCGCGCATGGTCTTGACCAGCTCGTAAGGTGCCACGTGCTGGTTGACCGAACGTGGGTCGACCACGATCGCGCTGCCGCGCGACAGCGTGCCCTGGTCGATGGTGACCTTGGCACCCAGTTCGCCCAGCAGCTTCACCGTGGTGACCACGTCGTGCAGGTGCGGCACGTTGGTGATCTCCACCGGCGCATCGGCCAGCAGGGTCGCGCAGAGGATGGGAAGGACGGCGTTCTTGGCGCCGGAGATGCTCACTTCACCGTGCAGCGCAGCGCCGCCGGTCACAACGATCTTGGCCATGTATTGGGAATCTTCTGCGGTTCAGCCGGCTTCGGCCGGGGTCACGGTTTTCAGTGCCAGCGCGTGGATGGCGCCGCCCATCAGGTCGCCGAGGGTGGCATAGACCATCCGGTGGCGGGCCAGCGGCATCTTGCCGGCAAAGGCCTCGCAGACCACGGTCGCTTCGAAATGCACGCCATCGTCGCCACGCACATCGGCGCGGGCGCCAGGCAGGCCGGTTTCGATCAGATTGCGGATGGTGTCGGCGTCCAACGGGCTTTCCTAATAAAATGTGCATCCATTCTACTTCCGCTGCGTGGCGTCCGCATGGCCGAATCCCTGTTGCCTCCCCGTTCTGCCGACCCTGCCGGCCTGATCGCCAGTGGCCGCCGCGTGTTCGAGATCGAGCGGCAGGCACTGGAGGCCGTGGCTGACCGCCTCGGCGAGGCCTTCCAGCAGGCCTGCCAGGCGATCCTGGCCAGCCGCGGGCGTGTGGTCGCCACCGGCATGGGCAAATCCGGGCACATCGCCCGCAAGATCGCCGCCACCCTGGCCTCCACCGGCACCCCGGCGTTCTACGTGCACCCTGGCGAGGCCGGACACGGTGACCTGGGCATGATCACCGAGGACGATGTGGTGCTGGCGCTGTCCTATTCGGGGGAGTCGGACGAGCTGCTCATGCTGTTGCCGGTGCTCAAGCGCCAGGGCAACCTGCTGATCTCCATGACCGGCCGCCCGCAGTCCAGCCTGGCCACCGCCGCCGATATCCACCTGGACGTCAGCGTGCCGGCCGAGGCCTGCCCGCTGGCGCTGGCGCCGACCTCCAGCACCACCGCCTCGCTGGCGATGGGCGATGCGCTGGCCGTGGCCCTGCTCGACGCACGCGGCTTCACCGCCGACGATTTCGCCCGCTCGCACCCGGCCGGCAGCCTCGGCCGCCGCCTGCTGCTGCACATCACCGACGTCATGCATAGCGGCGAGGACCTGCCCAGCGTGGGTGCCGACGCCAGCCTCAGCGAGGCGCTGGTGGAAATGAGCCGCAAGCGACTCGGGATGACCGCCGTGGTCGACGCCGATGGCGTGCTGATCGGCCTGTTCACCGACGGCGACCTGCGCCGCGCGCTGGACAGCGCGCTTGACGTGCGCACCGCGAAGATCGCCGACGTGATGACCCGCAACCCGCGCACCATCGGGGCCGACCAGCTGGCCGTGGAGGCCGCGCGGCAGATGGAAACCCAGAAAATCAACGGCCTGATCGTGGTCGATGACCAGGGCCGTGCGGTAGGCGCCCTGAACATTCATGACCTGTTGCGGGCCCGGGTGGTTTAACCGACAGTCCGTAGACCCCATTCAGTCTGTAATGCCCCACCCGACCCCACCGAGCCTGCTGCCCTGATGCCCTGGTCCCCGCTGCCCGCCTTCCCTGCCCACCTGCATGCCGCTGCGGCCCGCGTCCGCCTGGCCTGCTTCGACGTGGACGGCACCCTCACTGACGGTCGGCTGTACTACGACAAGGAAGGGAACGAGAGCAAGGCGTACTTCGTGCAGGATGGCCTGGGCCTGAAACTGCTGCAGCAGCACGGTATCCACCCCGTGCTGATCACCGCGCGCAACAGCCAGTCCGCGCTCAAGCGCGGCGCCGACCTCGGCATCGACACCCAGATCGCCGTGGGCGACAAGCTGGCCAGCGTGCAGGCGCTGTGCGCGCAGCACGGCGTCGGCCTGGAGCAGGTGGCCTTCATGGGCGACGACCTGCCGGACCTGGCGCCGCTGGGCGCGGTCGGCCTGGCAGTGGCCCCGGCCAACGCCCACCCGTGGATCGCCGAGCGCGTGCACTGGCAGACCCGCGCCGACGGCGGACGTGGCGCCGCCCGCGAACTGTGCGACATCCTGCTGGCCGCACAGGGCCACGTGGATGCGGTGCTGGCGAGGTTCGGCGCATGAGCCTGCCGACACTGAACTGGCGCACCCTGCTGGGCGTCGGCCTGCTGCTGGCGGCGCTGCTCAGCAGCTGGGCCGCCCTGCGCAACCGCGACAAGGGCCCGGCCAACGACAGCCAGGAGCCGGGTGTGGACTACGTTCTGCACGACTTCCAGATCGTGGCCCTGGATGAGCACGGCAAGGAGTTGACCACCCTGCGTGCGCCGCGGCTGGAGCGCCAGCGTGGCGACCAGACCATCAACATCGCCACACCGCTGTTCGAGATGCCGGACAAGGATGGCAAGCACTGGACCCTGCGTGCCGAGACCGGCTGGCTCAGCGCTAAGGGCGACCAGATGAAGCTGCGCGGCAATGTGGCCGGCGACAGCCCGGCCGATCCGGGCGTGGTGCCGACCACCTTCCGCACCGACCATCTGGACGTGTTCCCGAAGGAGAACCGCGCCCGCACCGACGCCCTGGTGACCATGACCCGCCCGGGCATGGAACAGTCCGGCGTCGGCTTCGAAGTGGATTCGAAGAACAACACGTATCATTTCCTCAGCCAGTCCAAGGGCCGTTACACGCCCAAACGCTGATTCCGCCGCCAGCCCGCGACGTCTCCGGACAGGCGCAGGGCTGGCAGCCCCACCCTCCGCCCCCGGCCCGCCCGGGAGGCCCCCACCGGTAGAACGGACCCCGATGAAGATTCCCTTTGCCGCCGTACTCGCGCTCGGTCTTCTTGTCCCCAGCGCCGCCTTCGCCAAGTCCACCGACCGCAACGAAGACATGCACATCGATTCCGGCGCCCAGTCCGGCACGCTCACCGGCGACGGCAAGACCGTGCTGTCGCAGGGCGTGATCATCACCCAGGGCACGCTGGACCTGCGCTCGTCCGAGGCCGAGATCTACCTCAAGGATGGCGAAGCCGTGCGCGCGGTGTTCACTGGCAAGCAGGCCAAGATGAAGCAGCAGCTCGATGACGGCACCTGGATGGATGCCGTTGCCGACCGCATCGACTACGACATCAAGACCGAGATCATCACCCTGACCGGCAACTACAAGGTCACCAGCGCGCGCGGCACCAATGCCGGCCAGCGCATGGTCTACAACACCCGCACCGGCGAAATGAACTCCGGTGGTGACGGCAGCCGTGTGCGCACCGTCATCCCGCCGAAGAACAAGACCCCGGCCGCGCCTGCGGCACAGCCCAAGGCCACCACGCCGGCGCAGCCGGCCGGGAGCAGGAAGTAATGCTCGTCGCCAAGGGCCTGCGCAAGAAGTACAAGCAGCGCGAAGTCGTCAAGGATTTCGGGCTGACCCTCGACGCCGGCGAAGTGGTCGGCCTGCTGGGCCCCAACGGTGCCGGCAAGACCACCTGCTTCTACATGATCGTCGGCCTGGTTGCGGCTGACGCTGGCAGCATCGTGCTCGACGGCAAGGACATCACCGGCGACCCGATGTATACCCGCGCCAAGCAGGGCGTGGGCTATCTGCCGCAGGAACCGTCGGTATTCCGCAAGCTGACCGTGGCCGACAACATCCGCCTGGTGCTGGAGCTGCGCGAAGACCTGGATGCGGCCGGCCGCGAGCGCGAATTGAACAGCCTGCTCGACGAACTGCAGCTGGGCCATGTTGCCGACCAGCTTGGCGCCAGCCTGTCCGGTGGCGAACGCCGCCGCTGCGAGATCGCCCGCGCCCTGGCAGCGCAGCCGCGCCTGATCCTGCTTGACGAGCCGTTCGCCGGTGTCGATCCGATTTCGGTCGGCGAGATCCAGCGCATCGTCACCCATCTCAAGCAGCGTGGCATCGGCGTGCTGATCACCGACCACAACGTGCGCGAGACCTTGGGTATCTGCGACCGCGCGTATATCCTCGCCGAGGGCAGCGTGCTGGCCCAGGGTTCGCCGGAAGCGATCCTGGACAACGCCGATGTACGCCGCGTCTACCTCGGGGATTCCTTCAAGCTGTGAAGCAGTCGCCGGGTCCCTTTCCTTCCTTTCGGCACAGGCATGAAGACTCGGCTGCAGACATCGTTGGGACAGCAACTGGTGCTTACGCCCCAGTTGCAGCAGGCGATCAAGCTGCTGCAGATGTCCACCACCGAGCTGGAGCTGGAAATCGCGCAGGCGGTGGAAAGCAATCCGCTGCTGGACTGGGCCGACAGCAGTGACAGCAGCAGTCCTGCCGGCGAAGGCGACGACAACGGCAACGATGCGCCCGCAGAACGCGCCGATGCCGGCGACGACTGGGCGCCGGCGGAACTGGACTGGAACGCGTCCGGCAGCGGCGGCAGCTTCGACGATGACGACGACAATGGCAGCGCCGCCGAGCGCGTAGCCGAAACCGAAACGCTGGCCGACCATCTGCTGTGGCAGCTGCATCTGTCGCATCTGTCCCCACGTGATCGCAGCATCGGTGCCGCGCTCATCGATGCACTGGACGATGACGGTTATCTGCGCGAACCGCTGGGCACCATCGCCGACACCCTGTTGCCGGCGATCCACGCCGGCGAGGACGAGATCCTCGCCGTGCTGCATCGCATCCAGCGCTTCGATCCGGTGGGTGTGGCTGCACGCACGCTGGGCGAATGCCTGCTGCTGCAGCTGGATGTGCTGCCCGGCGAAACGCCCGGGCTGGCGCTGGCGCGACAGATTGCCGCAGGCCCGCTGGAACGGCTGCCACGCAGTGGCGTCGCCGGGCTTGCTCATGAGTTGAAGCAGCCGATGGACGAGGTCGAGACTGCCGTCGCGCTGCTGCGCTCGCTGGACCCGCGCCCGGGCACGCAGATCGCACCGCTGTCGCAGGACGCTTACGTGGTGCCGGACGTGGTGGTATGGCGGCAGAACGGCGTGTGGCGCGCTGCACTGGCCGCCCATGCCGGGCCGAAGGTGGTGATCCACCGCGGCTACGAACAGCTTATCCGGCGTTGCGGCGATGCCGATGCCGGCTACCTGCGTGCCCAGCTGCAGGAAGCACGCTGGCTGCTGAAAGGCCTGCAGCAGCGCGGCGAAACCCTGTTGCGCGTCGTGCGCAGCCTGATCCTGCAGCAGGCCGGCTTCCTTGAATTCGGCGAGCAGGCGCTGCGCCCACTGACCCTGCGCGAGATTGCCACCGAACTGGGCCTGCACGAATCCACGGTGTCGCGTGCGATCGCCCGCAAGCACGTGCGCACCCCGCGCGGCACCCTGCCACTGCGGGCCTTCTTCGCCTCCGGCATCGATACCGAAGGCGGCGGCGAGGCGTCCAGCACCGCCATCCAGGCGATGATCCGGCGCCTGATCGACGATGAGAATCCGCGCAAGCCGCTTTCTGACGCCAAGCTGGCTGACCTGCTCAAATCGTCGGGAATCCCAGTAGCGCGGCGCACCGTGGCGAAGTATCGTGAAGCCATGAACATTTCCGCCTCGCACGAAAGGGTCAGAATCGCTTGACGCGCCGCCGCGCCCGGCGGAGAGGTTCATTGGCACATCCGAACACAGGAGAAACCCGATGCGCATCGAAACGTTTGGCAAAGATGTCGAAGTCACCCCGGCCCTGCAGTCCTATGTGGAGGAAAAGCTGGCCCGGATCGGAAAGCACTTCGACCAGCACTGCGAAGCGCGGGTGACCCTCAAGCTGCAGAAGACCGAACACCATGTCGACGCCAGCCTCAACATCCCGGGCCAGACCCTGCACGCGGAGGCCAATGCCCAGACCATGTATGCCGCGATCGACCTGCTTGCGGACAAGCTTGACCGCCTGGTGATCAAGCACAAGGAGAAAAAACAGCAGCACGCGCCGCTGCCGGTGGGCGACAATGGTGGCTGATCGCCACCGTTCCCCGCAGACATGCCCCTGACTGACCTCCTGGCGGCCGTGCAGACCCAGCTCTGCACGGCCACCGACCGTGACAGCGTCCTGCAGGCCGCCGCCGGGTTGCTGGCCTGCCGCCAGGCCAATGCCGAACAGATCTATCTGAACCTGTGCCAGCGCGAAGCCCTGGGCAGCACCGCGATCGGCCACGGCATCGCCATCCCCCACGGCCGCGCGCCTACCCTTGATCGCCCCCGTGGCGCCCTGCTGCGATTGGCCGCCCCGGTCGATTTCGGCGGCGACGAACCGGTGGACCTGGTGTTCGCCATGGCCGTCCCCGCCCACTACACCCACCAGCACCTGATGCTGTTGTCCGAGCTGGCCGAACTGTTTTCCGCGCCGGACATCCGCCAGGCCCTGCGCGAAGCGGGCGATGCCCGGGCGCTGCGCGAGGCGCTGGACATGACCCCTCCTGCGAGTGCCGCATGAATACCAGCATCACCGCCCGTGAACTGTTCGAACAGCAGCGCGAGCGGCTGGGGTTGCGCTGGGCCGCCGGCAAGTCCGGTGAGAAGCGCGAGCTGGAGGCCGGCAATACCGTCTCGCGGCGTCCCTCGCTGGCCGGCTACCTCAACGCGATCTATCCCAACAAGGTGCAGATCCTGGGCACCGAGGAACTGTCCTGGCTGGATGCACTGGAACCACGCCAGCGCTGGGAGACCATCGAAAAGATCATGCAGTCGCACCCGCTCGCGCTGGTGCTGACCCGCAACCAACCCTGCCCGGAAGACCTCCGCGCCGCTGCTGACGAATCCGGCACGCCGCTGTGGCTCTCGCCCAAGCGCGGCCACGAACTGCTCAACCACCTGTCCTACCATCTGGCGCGTACGCTGGCGCCGCGGGTGATCCTGCACGGCGTGTTCATGGAGATCTATTCCATCGGCGTGCTGATCACCGGCGAGGCCGGATCGGGCAAGAGCGAGCTGGCGCTGGAGCTGCTCACCCGCGGCCATCGCCTGGTCGCCGACGATGCCCCCGAGTTCACCCAGATCGCCCCGGACGTACTCGACGGCACCTGCCCCGAACTGCTGCAGGACCTGCTGGAAGTGCGCGGCCTGGGCGTGCTCAACGTGCGCGAGATGTTCGGCGACACGGCTGTAAAGAAGAACAAGTACCTTCGGCTGATCGTCCACCTGACCAAGCCGATGACCGAACCCACCCCACATGGCTACGAACGCCTGACCGGCGATTCGGGCACCCGCCATGTGCTGGACCTGGACGTTCCGCTGATCACCCTGCCGGTGATGCCCGGCCGCAACCTGGCCGTACTGACCGAAGCCGCGACCCGCCTGCACATCCTGCGCACCAAGGGCATCGACCCGGCGGCAATGTTCATCGCCCGCCACAGCAACCTGCTGGAACGGCGAACACCCTGATTTCCCTGCCCCTCGAAGAGCCTGTCCATGAGCACCGTCACCCCCTCCGCCCCGACCCTGATCATCGTCAGCGGCCTGTCCGGCTCGGGTAAATCCGTCGCCCTGAAGACCTTCGAGGACCAGGACTACTACTGCTCGGACAACCTGCCGATCAATCTGCTGCCCGACTTCGTGCGCAGCCTGCTGGCCAACCATGACGGCAGCGCGCCGCGCCGCCTGGCCGTGGGCATCGACGTTCGCGGACAGGCCGATCTGAGCCAGCTGGGCAACTGGCGGCAGCTGGCCACTGACGCCGGCGTGGAAGTGAAGGTACTGTTCTTCGAGGCCAGCGATGAGGCTGTGCTCAAGCGCTACGCCGACACCCGGCGCCGTCATCCGCTGAGCCAGCTGGGCCTGTCGCTGCCCGAAGCGATCGCACGCGAACGTGAATTGACGGCACCGCTGCGGCGCGAGGCCGATGCGGTGATCGATACCAGCAACCTCAACGTGCATCAGCTGCGGCGGCGGATCATCACCGAGTTCACGCTGGACCATGCCACCGGACTGTCCCTGCTGTTCGAATCGTTCGCGTACAAGCGCGGCGTGCCGGCCGAGGCGGACTTCGTATTCGATGCGCGGGTGCTGCCCAATCCACACTGGGACCCCGATCTGCGTGCGCTGAGCGGCCGCGAACCGGGCGTGCGCGACTATCTGGAAGCACAGCCGGACGTGCAGCGTTACCTGGCCCAGCTGATGGATTTCCTCGATACGTGGCTGCCGAAACTGGGGGATGGCACCCGCAGCTACGTGACGGTGGCGTTCGGCTGCACCGGCGGCAAGCACCGCTCGGTGTTCCTGGCCGAGCGCCTGGCCCGGCATGCCCGCGAGATGGGCTGGGAAGATGTGGCCACGTATCACCGCGAACAGGATTGAGGGTGGTCGGCCGGGCTGCGCCCAGCACCCGCCGGTAGTGCCGGCCGCTGGCCGGCAACAGCAACAGCAACAGCAGAAGCGGCATTCCGTGGGATGGCGGGGCGGTGTGGATCTGCAGGACACGCCGTAGACCCCGCTCCGCGGTCCGGCCCAGCCGCTGGCGGCTGGGCGTTCGGGCGCTTGCGAAGCAGTGCTTCGCAAGCAAAGCGCCCTCACCCCTGGGGGCTCGATGGCGCCATCCATGGCGCCAACGGTCCTGCAGACCCACACCGCCCCACCTCTGACAGATTTCTGCTGCTGGTGGGTGTCGACCCTGGTCGACACGATGGATCCACGCGTGCGTGGATGAATCGCTGTCAGGCATCGAAAAACGGATGGGGTCGGATCTCTTTCTCAACGGAAAGGCTCCCCTTGCGAGCAACGCTGAATACGGGACACAGTGCCCCTCATCTGCTGCTATCGCCAATTCACCTTGACCTGTTAACGTGCAGTAATGACCTGTGGCATTCTCCTCGTAACACATCCGGGGGTCGGGCCCGCCCTGCTTGAGGTGGCGACCCGGCTCCTGCGGCAATTGCCGCTGAAAACCGAAGCTTTCGAAGTACCGTTCGACGCAGACCTGGACGCCCTGCTCCCGCTCGCCTCGGCCGCCCTGCGGCGGGTCGATGCAGGGGATGGCGTGCTGATCCTGACCGACCTGTACGGCGCCAGCCCCGCCAACCTAGCCGGGCAGCTGGCCCGGTTGGGGACCCCGGTTCGCCGGGTATCGGCGCTGAGCCTGCCGATGTTGCTGCGGGTGATGAATTATCCGGAACAGGGACTGGATCAACTGCCCGCCACAGCCGCGGCGGGCACCCGTAATGGAGCGATAGTCGACGATGCTTGAACGAGAACTCACCGTGAGCAACCGCCTGGGCCTGCACGCCCGGGCCACCGCCAAGCTGGTGCAGACCCTGGCGCCGTTCCGCTGCAACGTGACCATGGCCGCCAAGGGCCGTGAGATCAACGCCAAGAGCATCATGGGCGTGATGCTGCTGGCCGCCGGCCAGGGCACTCCGGTCACGGTGCGCATCAACGGCGAGGACGAAGCCGCCGCGATGGAAGCGGTGGTCGGTCTGTTCGAGCGCCGCTTCGACGAGGACAGCTGAGCGTGCCGCGCGCGCGCGCCGGCCAGGTTCCTTCCGGCCAGCGGCCGGTCCAGCTGCTGGCTGGGCACGGTGCTGCCCGTGGCGCGGCGATGGGCCGCGCACGGGTACGCCTGCCGCATGCGCTGGAGGTGGCCGAGCAACGCATCGGCGCCCACCAGGTCGAGGCCGAGCTGGCCCGCCTGCATCGTGCGGTGGATGCCGCGCGCACGGAAATGCACGAACTGCGCCAGCGCCTGCATGGCGCATTGAACCAGGAAGTGGGCGAGTTCCTGGACCTGCACGCGCTGCTGCTGGACGATCCCGAGCTGTTGTTCGGGCTGGACGAGCTGATCCGCAGCGGTCCCTACAGTGCCGGCTACGCATTGCGCCTGCAGCGTGACCGCCTGGCCAAGGTCTTCGATGGCATGGACGATGCCTACCTGAAGAGCCGCATGGACGACCTGGACCATGTCATCGGCCGCATCCACGCGTTCCTGCAGCCTGAACGCGCGCCGGTGATGAAGGGCCTGGCCGGCGAGATCCTGGTCTGCGACAACATCGCCCCGTCCGAACTGGCCCAGCTGCAGGCCCAGGGCGTGGTTGGCATCGTCACCGCCGCCGGCAGCGCGCTGTCGCACAGCGCGATCCTGGCGCGCAGCCTGCATCTGCCGTTGATCGTGAACGTTCCGCAGCTGCTCAGCCGCATCGCCGATGGCGACGTGCTGATCATCGATGGCGCCGACGGCAGCATCACCGCCAACCCGCAGGCCGACAACCTGCGCGACTATCGCGCGCGCCTGAAGGAGCATGCGCGCGAGCAGCGCGAGCTCGGCCGCCTGCGCAGCAAGCCCAGCCGCACCCGCGACCAGGTCGACATCGCCCTGCTGGCCAATGCCGAATCGCTGGAAGACGTCACCCAGGCGCACGCGCTGGGCGCGCAGGGACTGGGCCTGTACCGCACCGAGTTCCTGTTCCTGCAGCGCAACGAGCTGCCGGATGAAGAAGAACAGTTCCAGACCTACCGGGATGCCGCGTTGGGCATGAGCGGGCGACCGGTCACCATCCGCACGCTCGATCTGGGCGCGGACAAGGCCGACCGCACCGGCCTGACCCTCAGCAATGAAGAGAACCCCGCCCTGGGTCTGCGCGGCGTACGCCTGTCGCTGGCACGGCCGAAGGTGGCCGATACCCAGCTGCGCGCGATCCTGCGCGCCTCCGCCTACGGCAAGCTGCGCGTGCTGGTGCCGATGGTCAGCACCCGCGAGGAACTGCTGGCGGTGCGCCGGCGCATGCTCAAGCTGACCGAACAGCTGCGCGGCGAGGGCCACATGGTGTCCGACCACGTGCCGCTGGGCGCGATGATCGAAGTTCCTGCGGCAGCACTGGCGCTGGAGAGCTTCATCGACCTGGTCGATTTCCTGTCGATCGGCACCAATGACCTGGTGCAGTACCTGCTGGCCGCCGACCGCAACAACGAGGCACTGGGCGAACTGTATTCGCCACTGCATCCGGCCGTGCTGCGACTGCTGCAGATGGTGATCGAGACCGGCGCGCGTCACCGCATCCCGGTGGCGGTCTGCGGCGAGATGGCCGGCGACGCACGGATGACCCCGCTGCTGCTGGCGCTGGGCCTGACCGAGTTCAGCCTGCACCCCGGCACGCTGCTGGAAGTGCGCCGTGCGATCCGCGATGCCGATCTGGCCGCATTGCGCGCGCGCGCGCCGAAGCTGCTGGCCGCACGCGACCGCCGCGCGATCGAGCGCTGGCTGGCGCTGGTGGCCGAAACGGCCTGACTGCCGAGGGTAGTGCTGGTCGCTGGCCGGCAATCTCGTGGACTTCGATGGGGACGATTGCGGGCCAGCGGCCGGCGCAACCACCGCCCCTCGGCTATGCGTTGAAACATCCCCTTGCGATAATGACGCGCTGAACACCCCTGTTGCCGCATCCTTGCCGGGATCGCGGCTTTTCTTATCCCGCGGGAGCTGCGATGGCTGAAGCCGTACGCCACGACAAGACTGCGCGCCAACTGCGGATGCTGTCCGACGCACTGGACAGCGGTCGGCTGGGCCCGGTGCGTCGCCTGGTCAACACCCTGGCCCCGGCCGAGATCGGCAACCTGCTTGAATCGCTGCCGCCGGGCAAGCGCGAGGTGGTGTGGGGCCTGGTCGATCCGGAAGATGACGGCGAGGTGCTGGTCCACGTCGGCGACGACGTGCGCGAGAGCCTGCTCGCGGACATGGACCCGGACGAAATCATCGCCGCGGTCGAAGACCTGGACATCGACGACCTGGCCGACCTGGTCGAAGACCTGCCCGATACGGTCATCGACGAAGTCCTCAAGTCGATGGACCGCGAGAACCGCGAGCGCCTGGAACAGGTGCTGTCCTATCCCGAGGACAGTGCCGGCCGCCTGATGAACCCGGACGTGGTGACCGTGCGCGCCGACGTCAACGTGGACGTGGTGCTGCGCTACCTGCGCCTGCGCGGCGAACTGCCGGACCACACCGACCACCTGTTCGTGGTCAGCCGGCGCCATCAGTACCTTGGCCGGGTGTCGCTGGCGGCACTGGTGACCCACGAGGACACCACCCCGATCAACCGCCTGATCGACGACGAGCAGCCGGCCATCGACGTCGGCGAGAGCGACCAGGAAGTCGCGCGGCAGTTCTCCGACCATGACTGGATCTCCGCACCGGTGGTGGACGAGAACAACATCCTCGTTGGTCGCATCACCATCGATGACGTGGTCGACATCATCCGTGGCCAGGCCGAGCACCAGGCGCTGGGCGCCGCCGGCCTGGACGAGGACGAGGACCTGTTCAGCCCGGTCTGGCGCGCCATGCGCCGCCGCCTGATGTGGCTGTCGATCAACCTGTGCACGGCCTTCCTGGCCTCCAGCGTGGTCGGTCACTTCGAGGGCACCATCGACAAGCTGGTGGCGCTGGCGGTGCTGATGCCGATCGTGGCCGGCCTCGGTGGCAACGCCGGCACCCAGGTGCTGGCGCTGATGGTGCGCGGCCTGGCGCTGGGCCAGGTGGGCGCCTCCAACGCGCGCACCCTGCTGTGGAAGGAAGTGCGTGTTGCGCTGCTGAACGGCGTGATGCTCGGCTCGGTGCTGGGCCTGATCGTATTGGCCTGGTTCCATTCACCCGGGCTGTCTGCGGTGATCGCCATCGCACTGACCTGCAACCTGCTGTTCGCAGCGCTGGCCGGCGTGCTGGTGCCGCTCACACTGAAACGCTTCGGCTTCGATCCAGCGCTGGCCAGCGGTATCTTCCTGACCGCAGTGACCGACTCGATGGGCTTCTTCACTTTCCTCGGCCTGGCCACGCTGGTGCTGCTGCACTGACCGCATCGAGGATCGGCCCCCGCCACGCGGGTCGTTGACTCCACCCAACCGGAACACCCATGGCAACAACGATCGAAAACTATTTCCAGCCCGGCTGGCGCGACCAGCAGCACACCTGCCCGGCCTGCGAGTGGAAGGGCAGCTCGCGCGCCATGGAGATGGAACTGGACGAGGACGCCACCGAGTATGACTGCCCGGTCTGCGAGAACCCGCTGCTGGTGGTCCTGCACCCGGATATGGCGCAGGTGCAGGCTGCGGCGGCGGCAGGCAATGCCGAAGCGCAGGAACAACTGGACATCATTGCCAGCTTCCCGCGCCCGCAGTGACGCGGCGCACGATGCCGCGCTGGCGACAGCGGACTACGATGCAGGCGATCTCGCCACTTCGGGAAACCCCATGGTCCGTTTGCTGTCGCGCTGGCTGCCACTGCTGGCCCTTCTGTTGATGAGCGGCTGCACGTCGCTGCCGGATGGCGCGCGGGGTCGCTTCGAAGCCCGCGCCGTGAAGGTGGATGGCGAGACGGCCTACTACCAGGTATTCATTCCGGCCGCATCGGCGCGTACACCGGGCTCACTGCCGGTCGTGCTGTTCCTGCACGGTTCGGGCGAGCGCGGCGCCGATGGCGTGAAGCAGACCCACGCGGGGCTGGGACCGTACCTGCGCGAGCAGGCCGCCGATTTCCCTGCGTTGGCCGTATTTCCGCAGGCGCCGGGACGCGGGGAATGGAGCGGGCGCAACAACCGTGTGGCCCTGGCCGCGCTGGATGCAGCGATCGCCGAGTTCGGTGCCGATCCGGCGCGGCAATATCTGACCGGCATGTCGATGGGCGGTTATGGCAGCTGGAACATCGCGCTGGATCAACCCGGGCGCTTCGCCGCGATCGTGCCGGTATGCGGCGCAGTGCTGGCCCCGCGCGCGGTACGTCCGACCCTGTTCGTCGAACAGGTGGCCGGTGAAACCGACCCGTATGCGGCCATTGCCCAGCGCCTGCGGCAGACGCCGATCTGGATCTTCCATGGCGCGCTGGATGACGTGGTGCCGCCGGATGACGACCGCCGGCTGCACGCCGCATTCCAGAACGCCAACGCGCGTGACGTGCGCTACACCGAATACCCGGAAGGCAACCACAATGCCTGGGACGCCACCTACGCCGACCCGGCGATGTGGGAATGGATGTTCGCGCAGAAGCGCTGAGCCATAGCTTCTGCTGGGAAACATCTGTGGGTGGATGCCAACCGTTGGTCGGCTTGGGTATTGGTGGATGCCAACCGTTGGTCGGCTTGGGTATTGGTGGGTGCCGACCGTTGGTCGGCTTGGGTATTGGTGGGTGCCGACCGTTGGTCGGCTCGGGTATTGGTGGGTGCCGACCGTTGGTCGGCACTATCTCTCCGCTTCGGGGTAATCCATTGCTTGGTACCTCCCATCGATCTCCCATCGGCACCAGGCATACGGATACTCTCCCACGCAGCTCGCCAAGTTCGCCCTGACCGGGTTGGCGACGATGTACATCGCATGGCGAAACAGTGATTCTTCAGAACGCATGGCGTGATCGTGATAGCTCGATTGCCAAAATGGTCCTGTCTTACCCAGCATGCGGTTGATCCGCAATGCACTGCTCGATTTGAAGCGTTGCATGATGTAGTCCAGCGAGAACGCACGGATCTCAACAAGCCAATGGATGTGGTCCGGCATGACCACATAGGCAAGTGAGTGCGTCAGGCCATCATCATCAATGCGACGGAACACATCCATCACCTCCTGTGCCGCAGTGGCATCATCGAAGTAGCGTCGACGTTCCTGGGTGACGGTGGTCAGGATGTAGGATTGCCCGATCCGGGAATGACGGCCAAGGCGTAGGCGTGCGCGGTTCATGGGCCCAAGCGTGCGCCTGCCGGTATCCCTCTTCTATCGGGCAACCACGTCAGTACAGGTAGGCCCGGAACCATTCAATGGCCAGGCCCGCACTTCACCGCACTGATGGTTCGATGCCGACCAACGGTCGGCACCCACCGGGTCGGATGAGGACAGATCAACCGCGCCGACCAACGGTCGGCACCCACCAAAGTGGTCAGCCCAGCAGGGTTTCCAGCACGGCCATGCGCACGGCGACGCCGTTGGCGACCTGGCGCAGCACCCACGATTGCGGGCCATCGGCCACGTCGTCGGTCACTTCCACGCCGCGGTTGATCGGGCCCGGGTGCAGTACCACAGCGTCCTTGCCGGCACGGGCCAGGCGCTCGCGGGTCAGGCCGTACTGCGCGTGGTACTGCTCCAGCGACGGCACCAGGCCTTCTTCCATGCGCTCGCGCTGCAGGCGCAGCATCATCAGCGCGTCGGCGCCTTCCAGCATCGCATCGAAATCATCGCCGACCACGCAGCCCTTCAGGGTCTCGTCGTCCGGCAGCAGTGACTGCGGGCCGCACACGCGGATCTCGCCCACCCCCAGCGTGCGCAGCGCATGCAGGTCGGTGCGCGCCACGCGCGAGTGCTTCACGTCGCCGACGATCACCACCTTCAGCTTCGAGAAATCCGGGCCCTTGGCCTGGCGCAGGGTCAGCATGTCCAGCAGGCCCTGGGTCGGGTGCGCGCTGCGGCCGTCGCCGGCGTTGATCAGTGCGGTGCCCTCGCCCGCCGCCTCGGCCAGCGCGGCCACGGCGCCGTCATCGGGGTGACGCACCACGAAGCCGCGCACGCCCATTGCTTCCAGGTTGCGCAACGTGTCGCAGGCCGTTTCGCCCTTGCGCGTGGACGAGGTCGACGCGTCGAAGTTCAGCACATCGGCGCCCAGGCGCTGCGCGGCCAGCTGGAACGAGCTGCGGGTGCGCGTGGACGGTTCGAAGAACAGCGTGCATACCGCAGAACCGGCCAGCACGTGGCGCTTGTTGCCGACACGGCCGACCGCGGCGTCACGGATCTGCCCTGCCCGGTCCAGCAACTGCAGCAGTGTTTCGCGCGGCAGGCCCTCCAGGGTCAGCAGGTGGCGCAGGCGTCCGGAGGCATCGATTTGCTGGGCAGTCATGGCGGGAGTCGTGCAGTCAGGGAATGGGGGTGGCGTCGTCGGGGGACGACAGCCAGCGGTCGATGATCACCGCCGCGGCCACAGCATCGAGGGCGGCCGCATCGCGGCGGCGCTTGCGTCCTTCGGCGCGCTCGACGGCGAAGCGGCGTGCGGCCTCGACCGAGCTGGAACGCTCGTCGATCATCACCACGGGCAGCTTGAAACGTTCCCGAAGCTGGCGGGCGAAGCCCTGCGCGCGCTTGCGGTTGGGCTGGTCCTGGCCGTCCAGCGTAAGCGGATCGCCGACCACCAGGCCGTCGGGCTTCCATTCCTTGAGCAGGCGCTCGATCGCGGTCCAGTCCGGGCCGTTGCCGTGCACATCGACCACGGCCACCGCGCGCGCATGGGCGGCGAAAGCACTGCCGATGGCCACGCCGATGCGTCGCGAGCCAACATCGAAACCCAGAACGGTGCCGTCACGGCGGATCGCCGGGGCAGCAGGAACCGGTGCGGGCGCGGCCGGCTCAGACATGGCCGCTGTAGTCGGTCAGCCGGAACAGGTCCACGCCGATGCGCGAAGCCGCCCCCTGCCAGCGCTGCTCCAGCGGCAGCTGGAACACCAGCTCGGCATCGGCCGGCACGGTCAGCCAGCTGTTCTCGGACAGCTCGCTTTCCAGCTGCCCTGCGCCCCAACCGGCACAGCCGAGGGTGACCACCGCATTGGCCGGGCCTTCGCCACGCGCCATCGCTTCGAGGATGTCGCGCGAGGTGGTCAGGTACAGGCCGTCGCCCACGGTCAGGCTGGAATCCCACGCGCGCGCGTCGTCGTGGATGACGAAGCCGCGTTCGGGATGCACCGGACCGCCATTGAGCACCATGCGCGCCTGCAGCTCGCCATCACCGGTGGTGATGTCCATCTGCGCGAGCACTTCGCCCAGGGTGTATTCGGAAGGCTGGTTGACCAGTACGCCCATCGCCCCGTTCTCGTCGTGCTGGCAGATCAGCGCGACGCTGCGGGCAAAGGTCGCGTCGAGCAGCGACGGCAGCGCGACGAGCAGGTGATCGGCAAGGGAGGTCGGCATTACAGGCATGGGCCCATTCTACCTGCTGGGGGCGGGATGGTCGCGCGATGGCGCCGAACCGCGATGGGCTAGGATGGTGCTTTGCCATGGAAGGTCATCGATGCAGTCTTCATCGCCCCTGACCCTGCCGGCACGCAGCGCCATCGTCCTGATCGCCCTGCTGCAGGGTCTGATGCTGTATGCCGCGCAGGAATTGTCCGATGCGTGGCCGTTCCGCGATATCGGCTGGCGCTACTGCTGGTACGCCTGGGTGCTGGCCATTCCCAGCGCGGTGGCGCTGAGCCTGGTCGAGCTGGGCCAACGCCGCCTGTGGCTGCAGGCGGCGCTCGGCTCGGTGGTGGTGCTGGCACTGGCCGCCTGGATCGGCTGGAACCTCAATGGCGAGGCCGCACTGGAATCGGGCGCGCTGCAGTTTCCGTTGACCCTGGGCATGGGCGTGGCGGTGTTCGTGGCCCTGCCCTGGTGGCAGTTCCAGCTGCAGCACGGTCAGTGGCGCGCCAGCTACCCCGAGCTGTTCGAGCGCGCTTGGCAGAACGGCTTGACCCTGGCCCTGGCGGCGCTGTTCACCGGGCTGACCTGGCTGCTGCTGTGGCTGTGGGCGGCGCTGTTCCAGCTGCTGGAGGTCACCTTCTTCCGCGATCTGTTCCGCCAGGATGCTTTCATCGCACTGGCCACCGGCAGCCTGGCCGGGTTTGGCGTGCTGATCGGGCGCACCCAGCATCGGGCGATCCAGATCACCCGCCAGGTGCTGTTCGCGATCTGCCGCGGGCTGCTGCCACTGCTCTCGTTCATCGCCGTGTTGTTCGTGCTGAGCCTGCCGCTTGCCGGGCTGGAACCACTGTGGAAGACCCGTTCGGCCGCCAGCCTGCTGGTGGTGGTGTCACTGCTGCTGGTGACGTTCACCAATGCGGTCTACCAGCAGGGGGAAGACTCCCCGCCGTACCCTCTCGTGCTGCGCCGTCTGGTCGAGGCCAGCCTGCTGGCGCTGCCGGTCTACGCCGCGCTGGCGCTGTATGCGCTGGGCCTGCGCGTGGTGCAGTACGGGTGGACAGTGGACCGGTTCTGGGCACTGCTGATCGCGCTGGCCGTGGCCGGCTATGCCCTGGGCTATGCGCTGGCGGTACTGCGTCGCCAGGGCCGCTGGCTGCAGGCGCTGGAACCGGTCAACCGCTGGATGTGCTGGGTGGTGCTCGCACTGGCCCTGCTGGGCAACTCGCCCCTGCTGGACCCGGTGCGGCTGACCCTGTCCAGCCAGCTGGAGCGCCTGCGCGCGGACCCGCCCGCGATCACCAGCAACGACGTCAACGTGCTGCGCTTCGATCTGGGCCACCGCGGCGTGCAGGCGCTGCGCGAACTGCAGCGCGATCCGGCCATCACCGCCGATGCCAACGCGCCACAGGTGATCGCTGCAGCCCTGGCACGCACCTCACGCTGGGACGACGGCCACCGCCTCGACAAGGGGCCGCAGGACGTCGCCGCCCTGCAGCGCGCGCTGAAGCTGGCCAAGGGATCCAGTTCGCCACCGGACGACTGGTGGCAGGCACTTGCCACGCGCGCGATCGATGGCGAATCCTGCGCCCAGAGCGAGCGCGACTGCCTGATCGTGCATCGCGACCTGGACGGCGATGGTACCAGCGAGGTGCTGCTGTGCGAGCTGAACACCCACCGTGGACCGGACTGCGTGCTGTACGCACGTGGCAAGGATTCCCAGTGGCGCCGGGCCGGTGCGCTGTTCGGCACCGTCAGCGGCCAGGCCGAGACGATCAACCACGCCCTGCGTGACGGCAAACTCACTCTCGTGCCAGCGCGCTGGCCGATGCTGTCCATCGGCGGGCACCCTGCGGTGGCCATCGATCCCGAATCCGAATCTGAATCCAACGAGCCTTCCCCATGAGCGGCTACTGCCTCATCGCCCCGGGCCATCCGGTGCACGACTACTACCACGCCAACGAGTACGGCTTTCCGCAGCGTGAGGAGCGCGAGCTGTTCGAGCGGCTGGTGCTGGAAATCAACCAGGCCGGCCTGAGCTGGGAAACGATACTGAAGAAGCGCGAGGGCTTCCGCGCAGCCTATGACGGCTTCGATGTGGACCGCGTGGCGGCCTACGCCGAGCAGGACATCGCGCGCCTGCTGTCGGACCCGGGCATCATCCGCAACCGCCTGAAGGTGCTGGCGGCGATCCACAACGCGCAGGTGATCCAGCAGCTGCGGGCCAGCCATGGCAGCTTCGCGGCGTGGCTGGATGCGCACCACCCACGCAACAAGGCCGACTGGGTGAAGCTGTTCAAGAAGACGTTCCGCTTCACCGGAGGCGAGATCACCGGCGAATTCCTGATGAGCCTGGGCTATCTGCCCGGTGCGCACGCCGAGGATTGCCCGGTGCATGCGCGGCTGCTGATGCTGTCACCGCCGTGGCTGCAGGCCACCAGGTAGTGCCGGCCGCTGGCCGGCAGCCTCGGAATGCCGCAGGTGCTGCCGGCCAGCGGCCGGCACTACCGACGAATCGTCACACGCCCATGTAGCGGCCAGGGCGGTGGTTGAACATCAGCACCAAGCTGAGCACCACCGCGCCAATGGCCGAGTACAGCACCTTCGATGGCGACAGCACGAAGAACGCGGCCACCATCAGGCAGGCGTCGTAGGACATCTGCACCTTGCCCGCGCTCCAGCCACGGGTGCGCTGCAGGTACACCGCCAGGATGCCGATGCCGCCGAGGCTGGCACGATGGCGGATGAAGAACAGGATGCCCAGGCCAGACAACGCGCCACCGACGATCGCCGAATACAGCGGGTTGATGTGCGAGAAGTCGATCCAGCGCGGCAGCAGGTCGGTCAGCACGCCACAGGCGGTCACTGCGGCGAAGGTCTTCAGGGTGAATTCCCAGCCCATGCGCCGCAGCGCCACCCAGTAGAACGGCAGGTTGACCAGCACGAACACCAGGCCGAAGTTCCAGCCCATCGCGTAGTGCAGCAGGAAGGCCATGCCGGCCATGCCGCCGATCATCAGCCCGCCCTTGGCGAAGATGGCCAGGCCCAGCGATGCCACCATCGTGGCCAGCACCATGCCCTGCACGTCCTCGGCGATCGAATGACGCAGCGCTTTGTCGTCGGCGGTGGTGCCGGCGCTGTCGGGCGGCGGGGTCAGCGGACCGGCGGTGACCAGGTGGCCGTCAGCGTCGTCGCACGGCGCGGGGCCATGGGAAGGAAGGGACATGCGGGTGGGGAACAGCAGGTGGGGAGCGGTATTAGACACGATCTGCATGACAGTTGCAGATGAAATCGTTCAGCTGAATACGCCCGCCCCATGCCCCTGCCCGCCGCTGCTCAGCCCTTGCCGCCCAGATGGTGCGCCACCAGCGCGTTGGCATGGCCATGGCCCAGCCCATGCTCACTTTTCAGGAAGCTGACCAGTTCCATGTGTTTCAGGCCCTTCTTCCCTGCCAGCAGCCCGAGCCAGTGGGCGACCGGCTGCCCATAGGTCTTCTCGATGGAAGGGAAGTACGAGGCCGGGCCCTGGGGTTTGGTGTCAGTGCTCATGCGGAAGCTCCTCGCGTTGGATGTACCGTTACGACGAGCCGGGGAGCCGGAAATCGACAGATCCGTTCAATCCGGGAGCCGTATCATCCCTGCATGCCCCGCGAAAACCTCAACGACCTGCAGGCCTTCGTCCACGTTGCCCGCGAGGGCAGCTTCACCAAGGCCGCCGCCCAGCTGGGCGTGTCCCAGTCCGCGCTCAGCCATGCCATGCGCGGACTGGAGCAGCGCCTGGGCGTGCGCCTGCTGACCCGCACCACCCGCAGCGTGTCCACCACCGAAGCCGGCGCCCGCCTGCTGGAAACGCTGGCCCCGCGCCTGGCCGAGATCGAGGATGGGCTGGCCGCGCTGGCCGAGTACCGTGAACGCCCGGCCGGCACCATCCGCATCAATGCCACCGGCCACGCCGCCGAGTACATCGCCTGGCCCAGGCTGGCGCCGCTGCTGCAGCAGTATCCGGATTTGAAGGTGGAACTGGCGGCCGACTACGGGTTGGCCGACATCGTGGCCGAGCGCTACGACATCGGCATCCGCCTGGGCGAGCGGCTGGCGCGCGACATGATCGCCGTACCGATCAGCCCGCCGCTGCGCATGCGCGTGGTCGGGGCGCCCAGCTACTTCCGCCAGCACCTGGTGCCGCGGCACCCGGACGACCTGGCCGGGCACAACTGCGTCACCCTGCGCCTGCCCACGCATGGCGGGCTGATGCCGTGGGATTTCGGCCAGGACGGCAATGAACTGAGCGTGCGTGTGAGCGGCCAGTGGATCTTCAACAGCATGGGCATGACCCGCGCCGCCGCGCTGGCAGGCAGCGGGTTGGCCTGGCTGCCGGAGGACCAGGTACAGCCGATGCTGGACGATGGTCGCCTGCTTTCGGTGCTGGACGACTGGTGCCCCCACTTCGATGGCTACTACGCGTACTACCCGTCGCGCCGCCACGTCACCGTGGCGATGCGCACGGTGCTTGATGCGCTGCGCGGGCCGATGAAGGGGTGAGGGTTGAGGAGTGCGGACCAACGGTCCGCACCCACCACCAACGGTCCACACCCACCTGGTGATCAGCCCTTGGCTTGCGCCGCACGCTGGGCGTTGTAGCGCTCACCAACAATCGATACTTCATCCAGCGCCTGCGCGATGCGCTGCAGCTCTTCCGGTGCCAGCTGCAGGTCGGCCGCGGCCAGGTTTTCTTCCAGGCGATGGACCTTGGTGGTGCCCGGAATCGGCACGATCCACGGTGCCTGCGCGAGCAGCCAGGCCAGTGCGACCTGCGCAGGCGTCGCACCGCGCGCTGCCGCAATCGTGCTGATGCGATCCACCAGCGCCTGGTTGGCGCGACGCGCTTCCACTTCGAAACGCGGCACGCTGTTGCGGAAATCGTTGGCGTCGAAGGTGGTATCGGCGTTGATCGCACCGGTCAGGAAGCCGCGGCCCAGCGGGCTGAACGGCACGAAGCCGATGCCCAGCTCCTGCAGCGTCGGCAGCAGTTCACGCTCCGGTTCGCGCCACCACAGCGAGTACTCGCTCTGCACCGCAGCCACCGGCTGCACCGCATGCGCGCGACGCACGGTGGCAGCACTGGCCTCGGACAGGCCGAAGTGGCCGACCTTGCCCTCGGCGATCAGGTCGCGCACGGTGCCGGCCACATCCTCGATCGGCACGTTCGGGTCGACGCGGTGCTGGTAGAACAGATCGATATGGTCGGTACGCAGGCGCTTGAGGCTGGCTTCGGCCACGGCACGGATGTTCTCCGGGCGGCTGTCCAGGCCGGCATCGGTGCGCGCGTCCTTGAAACCAAACTTGGTGGCGATCACCAGCCTGTCGCGGTAGGGCGCCAAGGCCTGGCCCAGCAGGTCTTCGTTGGTGTACGGGCCGTACACCTCGGCGGTGTCGAAGAAGGTCACGCCGCGCTCGACGGCAGCGTGCAGCAGGGCGATGCCCTGGCCCGTTTCGACCGGCTGGCCGTAGGCATGGGTCAGGCCCATGCAACCCAGGCCCAGGGCGGAAACCTTCAGGCCGCTGCGGCCGAGTTCACGTGTCTGCATCGTCGTGCTCCAGAGGGGGAGTGCTGACGATACGCCTGCAGCGGCGATGAATTGAGCCGGTTGGACGACAGTCGGTCATGACTGGAATTCATCAATCGCCTACGCGCCCGGTAGAGTCGACTGTTAGTCGACTGCTCTTTCACCGGCCGGGAAAATCCCGCGCTGCGCGCGAGAGTCGACTAACAGTCGACTCTACAGAGTCGCAGGTCACCGGATCTCGGAGATCTCCACCCCATCCAGCCCCTGCGACAGGGTGCGCGCGTCGCCGCCCTGGCTGAGCTTGATGCGCAGGCGCACTTCGTTCTGCGAGTCGGCGTAGCGCAGTGCGTCCTCGTAGCTGATCTCGCCGGCCTGGTACAGCTCGAACAGGCTCTGGTCGAAGGTCTTCATGCCCAGCTGGACCGAGTCCTTCATCACTTCCTTCAGCTTGTGGATCTCGCCGTCGCGGATGTAGTCCTGCACCAGCGGCGTGCCCAGCAGGATCTCCATCGCCACCTTGCGCGAGCGGCCGTCGGGCGACGGCACCAGCTGCTGCGCGACCACGCCCTTGAGGTTCAGCGACAGGTCCATCAGCAGCTGGTTGCGGCGGTCTTCCGGGAAGAAGTTGATGATGCGGTCCATCGCCTGGTTGGCATTGTTGGCATGCAGCGTGGCCAGCACCAGGTGGCCGGTTTCGGCGAACGCGATGGCGTGATCCATGCCTTCGCGGGTACGCACCTCGCCGATCATGATCACGTCCGGCGCCTGGCGCAGGGTGTTCTTCAGCGCGGCTTCCCAGCTGTCGGTATCGATGCCGACTTCGCGCTGGGTGATGATGCAGCCCTCGTGCTTGTGCACGAACTCGATCGGGTCCTCGATGGTGATGATGTGGCCGGTCGAGTTCTGGTTGCGGTAGCCGATCATCGCCGCCAGCGAGGTCGATTTACCCGTACCGGTGGCGCCGACGAACAGGATGATGCCGCGCTTGGTCATCGCCAGCGTCTTGATGATCGGCGGCAGGCTCAGCTCTTCCACGGTCGGAATGCGGGTCTCGATGCGACGCAGCACCATGCCGACCTGGTTGCGCTGGTAGAAGCAGCTGACACGGAAGCGGCCGACACCGGACAGGCCGATGGCGAAGTTGCATTCGTGGGTCTTCTCGAATTCCTCGCGCTGCGCCGGGGTCATCACGTTGAGCACCAGGTCGCGGCTCTGCTGCGGCGTGAGCGGGGTCTGCGTGATCGGCGAGATCTTGCCGTTGACCTTCATCGCCGGCGGCATGCCCGCAGTGATGAACAGGTCCGAGGCGCGCTGGTGCGCCATCAGCTTGAGGAACGAAGTGAAATCGATGGTGGTCGCGGTGGTGTTCACGGCAGGCTCCCGGAAAAGCGGTTTACCAGGTAACGGTCGGTGGAGGAAACAACACGGAGCGGCCGCGCCATTGCACGCGCCGCCCGTGGCTGCCCTGCCTTACTCGAACAGGCGCTTGTCCTTGGCGTAGTCGCGGGCCTGGTTGCGGGTGATCAGGCTGCGCTTGACCAGGTCCTGCAGGTGCTGGTCCAGGGTCATCATGCCGTACTGCTGGCCGGTCTGGATGGCCGAGTACATCTGCGCCACCTTGTCCTCACGGATCAGGTTGCGGATGGCCGGGGTGCCGACCATGATTTCCCACGCAGCGGTACGACCGCCACCAACCTTCTTCAGCAGCGCCTGCGAGATCACCGCACGCAGCGATTCGGACAGCATCGAGCGCACCATCGGCTTTTCGCCGGCCGGGAACACGTCGATGATGCGATCGATGGTCTTGGCCGCCGAGCTGGTATGCAGGGTGCCGAACACCAGGTGGCCGGTTTCCGCGGCGGTCAGTGCCAGGCGGATGGTTTCCAGGTCACGAAGTTCGCCGACCAGGATGATGTCCGGGTCCTCACGCAGTGCCGAGCGCAACGCTTCATTGAAGCCATGCGTGTCGCGGTGCACTTCGCGCTGGTTGATCAGGCACTTCTGCGAGGTATGCACGAATTCGATCGGATCCTCGACGGTGAGGATGTGGCCGTATTCGTTCTTGTTGATGTAGTCGATCATCGCCGCCAGCGTGGTCGACTTGCCCGAGCCGGTCGGACCGGTCACAAGGATCAGGCCCTGCGGCTGCTGGATCACTTCACGGAACAGCGGCGGGCAGGCCAGGTCCTCGAGGGTGAGCACCTCGGACGGAATGGTACGGAACACCGCACCGGCGCCGCGGTTCTGGTTGAACGCGTTCACACGGAAACGCGCCAGCGACGGGATCTCGAAGGAGAAGTCCACTTCGAGGAATTCCTCATAATCGCGGCGCTGCTTGTCGGACATGATGTCGTACACCAGCGCGTGGACCTGCTTGTGGTCCAGGGCCGGGATGTTGATCCGGCGAACATCGCCGTCCACGCGGATCATCGGCGGCAGGCCTGCAGACAGGTGCAGGTCGGACGCTTTGTTCTTTACGGAAAACGCCAGCAGTTCGGCGATATCCATGAGCGGCTACTCCCCAATAACGGCTTCGACTGGAAGGATCTTTCCCCGGGCGGCAGTATAGCCTCCTGATTCAATGGAACGCGTTACGTGGCCACTCCCCTGCCCCAGATCCTGAGCAACCTGCATGCCGCCGCCGAGGCGGCCGGCCGGCCCGATCCGCGCCTGCTGGCCGTGTCCAAGACCCAACCGGCCGAGGCCGTGGCTGCGCTGGCCGCACAGGGCCAGCAGGCCTTCGGCGAAAACTATGTGCAGGAAGCGCTGGCAAAGATGCAGGCGCTGCAGCACCTGGCGCTGGAGTGGCACCTGATCGGCCACCTGCAGTCGAACAAGGCCGATGCCGTGGCCACCCACTTCGACTGGGTGCAGAGCGTGGACCGGCCCAAGCTGGTAACGGCGCTGGCGCGCCATCGCCCGGCCGCACGCGGCCCGCTGAATGTGCTGATCCAGGTCAACATCGACGATGAATCCAGCAAGCACGGCTGTGCACCGGAAGACGTGGATGCATTGGCTGCGGCAATTGCCGCCGAGCCTGCCCTGCGCCTGCGCGGGCTGATGGCGATTCCCGCGCCATGGCCCGAAGCCGAGCGTCGTCGGGATGCATTCGTGCGCATGCGCACACTTTTCCAGTCGCTGGCTGCCCAGCACGTGCAGATCGACACGCTGTCGATGGGCATGAGCAGCGACTACGCCGAAGCCATCGCCGAGGGCGCCACCCTGGTTCGCATCGGTACCGCACTGTTCGGCGCGCGCCCGCGCCCAGCCTGACTTTCCAAGGAGCTTTCCATGGCAGCTGATTCCATCACTTTCATCGGCGGCGGCAACATGGCGCGCAGCCTGATCGCCGGCCTGATCCGTCAGGGCACACCCGCCGCGCACATCCACGTCGCCGAACCGGTGGCCGCACTGCGCCAGGCGCTGGCCGCCGACTTCGGTGTGCAGGTGCATGACAACGCGATTGATGCCGCTGCGCAGGGCAGCACCTGGCTGCTGGCGGTGAAGCCGCAGGTGCTGCGTGAGGTCTGCCAGTCGCTGCAGGCGCTGGCCCAGGCAAACCAGCCGTTGGTGGTGTCGATTGCCGCCGGCATCACCAGTGCGCAGCTGCAGCGCTGGCTGGGAGGCGACCAGGCAGTGGTGCGCGCGATGCCGAACACCCCTGCCCTGCTCGGCGCAGGTGTGACCGGCCTGTTCGCCACACCGTCGGTGGACACGCAGCAGCACGCACAGGCCGAGAAGGTGCTGGCCAGCGCAGGCCGCACCGTGTGGATCGACAGCGAGGCGCTGATGGATTCAGTGACTGCCGTATCCGGCAGTGGCCCGGCCTATGTGTTCCTGCTGGCCGAAGCGATGGAAGCGGCGGGTATTGCCCAGGGCCTGCCAGCCGACGCCGCGCGCACGCTGGTGGTGCAGACCCTGCTGGGTGCCTCGCGCATGCTTGATGAAGCCGGTGAGAGCCCGGCCGAGCTTCGCCGCCGCGTGACCTCGCCGAACGGAACCACCCAGGCCGCGATCGAGAGCTTCCAGGCCGGTGGCTTCGAGGCGCTGGTGGACACCGCACTGCGCGCCGCGCAGGTGCGTGGGCAGGAACTGTCTGCGGCGAATGATTGATCCCGATGCGTGCCGACCAACGGTCGGCACCCACCGTCATCCACGTCTGGCGTGGATGCTCATTGCCCCAATGTCGTCATGACGAAATCGACGAAGCACTGCAACCGCGGGCGCGGCCTGCGGTCGGGCAGGTAGATCAGGTGCATCGGCCGTGGTTCAGGCAGATAGTCGCGCAGCAGCGGCTTCAACCGCCCGGCAGCAATTTCGCCAGCCAGCAGCGCCGTCGGTTGCAGCACCAGACCCGCTCCTGCAACGGCAGCTTCGCGCAACGCGAAACCATCGTTGCAGGTCAGGCGCGCTTCCCAGTCCACCTGTTCACCGTTGGCCAGCTGCCAGCCGTGGCCACCGCGCCAGGCCAGATGGCTCAGGCAGTCATGCCCTGCCAGATCGGCGGGCGTACGCGGCGTGCCGCGCCGGCGCAGGTACGACGGTGACGCACACAGGCTCATCGCATACGGCGGCAGCGGCCGCGCCACCAGTTCCTGCGATGGCAGCGGCCCGACCCGGATCGCCACATCGAAACCATCCTCGATCAGATCCACGCGGCGGTTGCTCAGGTCCAGCTCGATATTCAACTGCGGCTGTGCGCGCAGCAGGCCGGCCAGCTGCGGCGCCAGCACGCAGCTGCCCCAGGTGGTCGGCGCACTGACCCGCAGCAGGCCACGTGGCTGTACCTGCAGACCGGCCACATCGGCCTCGGCCTGCTGCACCTGCTCCAGCACCTGCCGGCATCCGGCCAGATAGGCGCTGCCGGCTTCGGTCAGCCGCTGGCGGCGGGTGTTCCGTTGCAGCAACGCGGTGCCCAGATGCGTCTCCAGCTGCTGGATGTACTTGCCGACCATCACTGCCGAGACCTGCAGCTGTTCGGCAGCCCCTGCGAAGCTCCCGCGCTCGGCCACGGCGACGAAGGCCTGCATGCAGCGAAGGGTATCCATTGCTAATCCAGAGTTAGGAATCTGCGAATCATACGCCGCTTACCTAACCCCAATGTGACGGCGCAGACTGCGCTCACACCCTCACGCAAGGAACCGCCATGAAGATCCTCCTCGTCGGTGCCAGCGGCACCCTCGGCCAGGCAGTCGCCCGTCAGCTCGGCCAACAGCATCAGATTCTCGCCGCCGGCCGCAGCAGCGGCGAACTGCGCGTGGACCTGACCGACGACGCCAGCGTCGCCGAACTGTTCTCGCGTACCGGCGCAGTCGATGCGGTGATCTCCACCGCCGGCTCGGTGCATTTCGGACCGCTGCAGGAGATGACGCCCGAGCAGTTCACTATCGGCCTGCAGGACAAGCTGCTGGGACAGGTGCGGCTGGCACTGGCCGCGCAGCACCACCTCAATGCCGGTGGCTCGATCACCCTGACCAGCGGCATCATCAGCGCGCAGCCGATCCGCGACGGCGTCAACGCCACCGCAGTGAATGCCGCACTGGAAGGCTTCGTGCGCGCAGCCGCACTGGAGCTGCTGCCGCGCGGCCTGCGCATCAACGTGGTCAGCCCGAACGTACTGATCGAATCGATGGCCGCCTACGGCCCCTACTTCCCAGGCTTCGAGGCGGTAAGCGCACAGCGCGCGGCACTGGCCTTCCAGCGCGCGGTGGAAGGCATCCAGAGCGGCGAAACCATCACGGTCTGGTAAGAAAATGGGGCGGAGGGGATTAAGTCGTTTTCGTCCGCCGGGCATGGCCCGGCGCTACCGGGAGCGCGTTCCCTTTTTGTCGCTCACTCCCAGCGCATCGGGCCGTCGCCGCGTTCGCCGAGGACGTCGCCGGGGTTGGCCAGGCGGCAATGCTGCAGTGACAGGCAGCCACAGCCGATGCAGCCGGTCAGTTCATCGCGCAGCAGCTGCAGCATGTGGATGCGCACTTCCAGCTCGGTGCGCCAGCGCGCGGACAGCTTGGCCCAGTCAGCCTTGGTCGGTGCACGGCCTTCAGGCAGGCTCTCGAAGGCGCGGCCGACCGCTTCCAGTGGCATGCCCACCCGCTGCGCAACGCGGATCACCGCCAGCCGGCGCAGCACGTCGCGGCTGTAACGGCGTTGGTTGCCCGAGGTGCGCAGGCTGCTGATCAACCCCTTGCGCTCGTAGAAATGCAGTGCGGAAACGGCCACGCCACTGCGCTGGGAGACCTCGCCAACGCTGAGTTCCTGGGATGCCATTGCTTGACCTCAACTATAGTTGAGGTGGCATGCTGCTATCTTCGCCGCCCGTTGACAAGCGCGGCCCGCCCCTGACCGGTATGACCCCGACCCTCTCTCCCGCCGACACCCGCCTGCCGGCTGACACATCGATCCTGTCCGCGCGCTACCGCGCCACCACCCTCGGCATGGTCGCGCTGGTCGCGCTGCACGCCTTCGAAGCATTGGCCGTCGCGGCCGCGATGCCCACGGTGGCCGAAGCACTCAGCGGCCTGCGCCTGTATGCGCTGGCCTTCGGTGGCACACTGGCCACCAGCGTGATCGGCATGACCCTGGCCGGACGCTGGGCCGACCGCCAGGGCCCGGCACGGCCGCTGTGGTACGGCCTGGCCTGCTTCGTGCTGGGCCTGCTGCTGGCCGGCTTCGCCGTGCGCATGGGCATGCTGGTGGCCGGGCGGCTGCTGCAGGGCCTGGGTGCGGGCGCGATTTCGGTCTCGCTGTACGTGATGGTCGGCCGCAGCTACCCGGAGCACCTGCGGCCGAAGGTGTTCGCGGCATTCTCGGCGGGCTGGGTGGTGCCCTCGATGGTCGGCCCGGCGCTGAGCGGCCTGATCGTGCAGCATCTCGGCTGGCGCTGGGTGTTCCTGGCGGTGCCGCTGCTGGCAGTCCCTGCTGCCCTGTTGCTGCGGCCTGCGCTGGCGCGCATGCAGCCCTCCGCCGACAGCAACGACGACGAGGGGCGCGGCAACGTCGTACGTTGGGCCAGTGGTGCATCGCTGGCGGCGCTGCTGCTGTACTTCGGCGGCCAGCAGCACGGTCCGACCGCCCTGCTCTGCATCGGCGTGGCGATGCTGGCGCTGCTGCTATGCGTGCATCGCCTGCTGCCGGCCGGAACGCTGATCCTGCGCAGGGGCCTGCCCAGCGTGATCGCACTGCGCGGCATCGCCGCTGCCGCATTCTTCGCCTGCGAAGCCTACCTGCCGCTGCTGCTGCAGCGCGAACGCGGACTCCCGCCCAGCTGGGCCGGCGCGGTGCTCAGCCTCGGCGCACTCGGTTGGTTCGCCGGCTCCTGGCTGCAGGGTCACCAGCAGCGCGGCTGGTCACGCCAGCAGCTGCTGCGCGTCGGCACGGCGATGATGACGCTCGGCATCGCCGCAACGCTTGCGGTGTTGTTCAATGCAGTGCCATTGCCGGTGGCCCTGGTGGGCTGGACGGTCACCGGTTTCGGCATGGGCATGATCTACGCCAGCCTCTCGGTACTCACGCTTTCGCTGTCAGCAGCGCATGAGCAGGGTGCCAACACGTCGGCCCTGCAGCTGAGCGAGGCCCTGTCGGTGACCACCGCGCTGGCGGTCTCCGGTGCGTTGTTCGCGCTGTTCGTGGAAAGCGCGCCGCACACCGGCTACCTGCTGTGCCTGGCGATCACCTTCGGCCTGGCGGTGCTGGCCGTGGTGATCGCGCGGCGGGTGTAGCGCCGTCGGGTTTCGGTAGTGCCGTCCGCTGGCCGGCAACCTCCGCGCACGCGGGAATCCCATGATGGTGCCGGCCAGCGGCCGGCACTACCGGGTCCCCGTGCCTACGTCATCGATGTCCCGGTGCAGGATGCGCCGCACTTCCAGCACTGCCTGCGGGGTCTCCTGCACGCTGTGGCCGGAAATGATGACCTTCTCCGACTGTGCACCCGGCAGGTGCGCACTCCAGTACGGCACCAGTCCGTCATCGGACTTTTCCACCGGCAGCTCCGGCTTGCGCTGGGCGATGATCGAGTGGTACTTCAGTCCCGCTTCGATCGGCAGCTGCGCTGCGGCCTTTACGAATGGATCGCTGGCCTTGAGGTTGTCGATGCTGTTGGGGATCTTCGGCTTGGCGGTGCCGTCGACCTGCTGCTCGGCCTGTGCCAGCGCCATGAACACGTCCTCGAATTTGCCGAGAATGGTCAGCGGCAGGCGTACCAGGCGACCGATCAGCCGCCCGACCCTGTTGCCGGCGATATCCGTGCCCTGGTGCGGCGCGGCGATGAAGATCGCGCGTTCCACGTTCGGCTGCGCCTTGAAATGCAGCAGTGGCCCCAGCTTGGCCTGCACCCGCTTCAGCCGCTCGCCCTTCAGGTCATAGTTGGCCAGCAGGTCATCCCACAGCACATCACCCGAGTCGCTCACCAGCAGCCGCGCCAGCACGCCGCCCATGCTGTGGCCGATATAGACCATGTCCTTCGATGCGCGCGTGCTGCCGTTGGGGTCGAAGTGCTTGAGGGTGTCATTGAACGCGTTGGCGATCTCGTAGCGGTTCAGCGCGATCGGCGCGTTGGTCGGGTAGTAGACCTGCCACACCTGGAACTGCTGGCGCAGCTCGGGGTCGCCCATGATCTCGTTGGCCAGGTTCACCCAGGCTTCCGGGCTGCTGGCCAGGCCGTGCAGCATGAAGATGATGCGGCGGTTCGGGTCCCACGGCTGCATCAGGTAGATGTGCGGTTCGCCGATGCTCTCGCTCATGCCGAACAGGGTGCGCAGTGATTGCCGGGCGAAACCGCTCTGCGCCAACCACAGGCCATAGGCGGCGGTGAAGCTGCCGGCCAGCGGCACCTGCTCGCCATGCAGGGTGATGCGCTCGGTCGCTTCGGGCGAATAAGCGTCCAGCTCGACCCGGCGCGTGCGCATCACATCGTCCAGGTTGCTGCCTTCGAAGCGCAGCAGTGCGGTGACGTTGATCGAGGACATCTCACTGAACTCGGGCACCGAATCGTCGTGGCGATGACGGCGGCCACGGCGTGCGTCGTCCTCATCCTCCTGCGGCGCCTCAGCCTTGGCGCCCTCGGGTGCGATCACCGGTGCGACCAGCTTCGGCGGGTCCATCACCATCACCAGTTCGGCACCGAAGCCATCACGGCGATAAGTACTGCGCAGCCCGACGAAGCTGACCGTGCCGGCTGGCACCAGCTGCGCGGGAATGCTCTTCAGGTTCAGCTGCTGGTAGTTGGAAGCCAGCGACCAGCTGCCGACCGAGATCGGCTTCGTGTAGTCCTCGCCCGCCAACGCAGCGGCGCGCGCGCGGACGAACAGCACCACCGCCGCCTTCTCGGCCGCGTAGTTGTAGTAGTCACGCACCTGTGTCTGCCGGTCTTCGAAGGCGCGATCCGATGGTGAGCGGCCGCTGTAGAACAGGTAGGCATAGGCGTAGCGCGCGGCTTCCAGCCAGGCGTCCAGCGCTGCGTCGCTCATCGGCGGATCACCGGCTGCGGTCTTCTTCGGCGTCAGCGCCAGCGCGGCCTTCACCCACAGTTCGGACAGCGCCGACAGCCGCTGCTCGACATTGAGATCGTCGGTCATCAGCAGCGTGCTGCGGCAGACCAGGAAGTCCTTCTCGCACTGCGATTCGTCCAGGCCTGCCGCGCTGAGCGTCTCTCGCGCGGCGGGGCTGAGCTTGCCGGTATTGAGCACGTCGGCACGCTTGTTGACCAGCGAATCGCTGGACTTGACCTGCTTGACGGTGACCATCGCGCAACCGCTGCTGACCAGCAGCAGGAAGGCGACGAACAACACCGGCAGCGCACGCTGCCAGCGGATCAGGAGGAGTCGAGTCATTACTGCGGGTCCTGCTCGGTGCCAGGTACGCCCTGGCGGATCACGGTGGAGAAGTGTTCGCCGCTGCCCAGGTCCAACGCACGCTGGGTGATGCGGCCCTTGTCGTGCAGCTCGGCGTACGGCACACCCGGGGTCAGTGCACCGACCTCCTGTGCGTACTCGGCCAGGTAGCCGGACAGCAACAGGCGGTAGTCCAGCGGCAGGCGCGGCGCGATCTGGCGGGCCAGATCGAAGACGATCGTGGTGCAGTTGCTGGTGAGTGTGTTGTAGAAGCCCGGCTTCGCATCCAGTTCGCGCGCCTGCGCGATGTACGCGGCGAACAGCTCCTTCAGCTGCGCACGGTCCATGCCGTGCAGGCGGTACAGGTAGACATCCTCGCCACGCGCATTGGTGCGGGTGCGGATGATGTCGGTCTCCTCCGCGGCCACCAGGGTCATCTCGAATTTGCGGAAGAAGCCGCCCAGCGCCGAGAACGATTCGCCGCGTTCCTTGCGGATCTCCAGCGAGAACACCACGTGGCGCCCATCGTCGAAACCGAACGAGATCAGGGTGTGGGCGATGGCCGGGCCCATCCAGTACGACAGCACCAGGTCGGCCGAACGCAGCTGGTCCAGGTCGTACGCGCGGCGCACCCAACGGGCGTCGTAGTCGGTTTCGGTCCGCCATCTGAAGTCACGCACGTTGTCGAGCACCACGTGGCGGCCATCGAAGGAGACCACATGCAGGCGCTGGGCCACGTCATCGGCCCAGACGCGGTCCTGGCGCGGGGTCAGCAGCAGCCACCACAGGCCGGCCAGTGCCAGCGATGCCCCGAACGCCAGGCCCAGGCGGCGCGAAGCATGGCCCCGCGCGACGCGCCACGACGCCCACAGCGCAACCAGCAGCCACAGCGCAGCGGCACCGGTGGACAGCCAGCCCGGCCCAGGCATCTGGTAAGCCAGCAGCCCGGTCACCCACAACGCTGCCAGCGCCATGGCACTTCCTGTCATCCAACGTCCTGCGGCTTTCACTGGCATCCTGTCGCGGTTCCGAAGCCGCATAGTTAGCCACAAGCAGGTTCACCGTGGCATCTACGGTCCGTTCAGGCACCCCGGCGCACCGTCTGCTGCGGCCCGACGGCCAGATGGATCACACAGGAGCAACGATGGGCATCACTTCCGTGGCCGGCGTTCCGGTCCAACCCCGGCACCGCGCGACCTGCCACTGCGGCACGGTCGAGCTGCTGCTGGACCTGCCGGACGGGATCGTCGATCCCCGCCGCTGCGACTGCTCGATGTGCCGCCGCCGTGGCGCCATCGCCGCCAGCGTCCCCCGTCAGGGCCTGCAGGTGCTCCGCGGGCAGAACCACCTGCAGAAATACCAGTTCAATACCCATGTGGCCGAGCACTACTTCTGCGGGGTGTGCGGCATCTACACCCATCACCGGCGCCGCTCCAACCCCGACCAGTACGGCTACAACGTGGCCTGCCTGGAGGGCATTGATCCGTTCGCGCTGGGGGTTATTCCGGTCAGCGACGGGGTCAACCACCCGTCAGACCGCACCGGCTAGTGGCGCGTGCGCCGCGGCGGCGTGGCGATCTTCTGCCAGGGCGCCATGCCGCTGCGCCCCGCCCGCGCCGGGCGTTTCAGCCAGGGCCGGCGTGACGGTGCCTGTGGCGCGTCCTCGACCGGGGGAGGAAGGGGTCGACGGCCGGGCCAGAGATGGTCGAGCAGCCACATGGCAGGTCTCCGTGGGGGGACGGGGACGATCAAGACTAGGCCCGGGTAGGCATAGGCGACGTGAGCGGGACACGACGACGGGATGACGGCGGAGGCGGCGATGAGCCTGCTACACCATGTTCCCGACCAAGGCACCTGTCCTTTTCCGCAACAACAGGCGCAACACGGCGGCACAGGCGGCGGTCAGCAGCGCCAGTACACGCAGCAGTGTCGCCAGCGCCTCACTACTGGCGTGCTGCAGCTGCATGCCGCTTATCGTCGGTAGCAGTGCCTGCGCCTGTTCCCGCGCCCCCGTGGCCAGATAGGCACCGGCACGCACCAGCGATGCCGGCGACGCGCCCTGCAGCTGATGGCCGATCAGCAGCGCAAGCAAGGCAGTGACTGCGGCCAACGCGATGCCTTCGCCGGCCACCCGCACGGTTCCGAATATGCCTGCGGCCATGCCGGCACGCTGCACCGGTACCACGCTCACCGACAGTCCATCCATCAGCCCCCACGGCAAAGCCGTGCCTGCGCCGACCAGCATCAGCAGCGGCACCCACTGCGAGGGCGACGGGTGCGACGCCTGCCGCGACAACAGGTACAGGCCGGCGGCACATACCAGCAGACCCAGCGTGCACAGCCGCGCACTTCCCACGCGCTCCGCCCAGCGCGCAGCCAGCATCGGCAGCACCAGCATCGGCGCGGACAGCGCCAACATCTGCAGTCCCACCAGCGTCGCGCTCTGGCCATGCACGCCCAGCAGTTGCAGAGGTAACACGACCAGCAGCACCACGTAGCCGAAGCAGGTCGCCACCGGCAGCAGCTGGACACCGAGGAACGCCGGTTGCGAGAACAGTGAGAGGTCCAGCAACGGTGAGGGGTGCCGCCGTTCGATGAAGACGAACACCCCGCCCAACAGCAGCGTCGCCAGCAGCGCCAGCTGCACGCGCGCGGCATGCAGGCCGAACTCGCCCGACCACAGCAGCGCCAGGGTCAACGCCGCCAGCGTCAGGCTGAAACTCAGCATGCCGCCGATATCCAGTGGTCGGCGCTCGCCATGACTTTCAGGCAACGCGCGTGCCCCCAGGCCGAAGGCCACCAACGTGAGCACACCGCCCGCGGCGAACACGCTGCGCCATCCCAATGTCTGCAGCAGCAGGCCCGCGAGCAGGGGCCCCAACGCCAGCCCCATGCCGAACGTGGTGCCCAGCAGGGCGAAGACACGGGCACGCGCCGGCCCCTGCCAGGCCTGTGCCAGCAGCGCCGTGCCGGATGCCAGCGCCGCCGCCGCGGCAACGCCCTGCAACCCGCGCGCCAGATCCAGCCATAGCAGCGTGCGAGCAAGGCAGACGGCGGCGGTGGCGGTGGTGAAGCCCGCCGTGCCCAGCAGGAACAGCCGCCGACGGCCATATCGATCGGCCGAGCCGCCCGCAGCGAGCAACAGACTGCCGAAGGTGAGCATGAAGGCGTTGGTCACCCAGGCCAGCGCGGTGGGCGATGCCGCCGCGGAACGGGCCAGCGCCGGCACCGCGACTGCACCGGCAGAGAAGGACAACGGCAACGCCAGCGCGGCCAGGCAGACCGCAAGCAGCGCCCAGCGCTGCTGCGCGCGGACAGGTACAGGGAGCATCGAATCCGGGGCCATGCGGGCCTCCATCCATCAGGGGCATTGATGATGGACAGGCCGCTATTCCAGAAAAACAGGCTCGGTGGACGTTGATTGCGGCCAGATGTTCCGCAATCATCCAAGCATGGACTCCATCTCCGCCCTGCTCGCCTTCGTCCGCACCGCGGAGGCAGGCAGCATTGTCGGTGCCGCCCGCGTACTCGGCCTGTCAGCCTCGGCCGTCGGCAAGCGCATCGCCCGGCTTGAACAGGAACTCGGCACGCGCCTGTTCCAGCGCACCACCCGCCGCGTGCATCTCACCGACGAAGGCGAACTGCTGCTGCAACGCTGCCGGCGTGCGCTGGATGAGCTTTCCGAAGCGCAGGCGGACCTGGCGCAGCGACAGCACGCCCCCAGCGGACTGCTGCGCATCGGCCTGCCCACCATCGGCTACCGCTTCCTGCTGCCGGTGCTGCCCGGCTTCCAGCAACGCTATCCGCAGGTGCAGCTGGAACTGGACTTCAACGACCGCATCGTCGATGTGGTCAGCGAAGGCCTGGATGCAGTGATACGCAGTGGCGAACTGGCCGATTCCAGCCTGACCGCACGGCGGCTGGGTGGTTTTCGTTTCATCCTCTGTGCGGCGCCGGGCTATCTGCAGATGCATGGAACGCCCGGCGATGTGGGCGACCTGCGCATGCATACCGCGCTGCGCTTCCGTTACCCCACCACCGGAAAGCTGCATCCGTGGCAGCTGCCGGGCATCGAAGGCGACGCCGGGGCGCGCCTTCCCACGGCGATGACCTGCAACAACATGGAAGCCGTGCTGGCCGCTGCGATCGGATGCATGGGCCTGGCCTGGATGCCTGACTTCCTCGCAGCCGACGCGCTGGCCGATGGCCGCCTGCAACAGGTGCTGCCCACACTGCCCACGCACCAGGGGCAGTTCTCGCTGCTGTGGCCCGGTGGGCGCCATCCCAGTGCACGCCTGCGGGTGTTCATCGACTACGCCGTTGCGCACCTTTTCCGCAGCACCCCGGAAAAGGGGACGGAGGGGATTAAGTCGTAATTGGTCCTGCTGTGCCTGAAACGACTTAATCCCCTCCGTCCCCTTTTTCCTAGCGGCTGAAGCGGCGCGCGCCGGCGACGCAGATCACCGCGACCAGAGTCACCAGCACCATGCTGAGGCTGACCGATTCGTGCAGCAGCAGCGCGGCCAGGGCCAGGCCGAAGAACGGCTGCAGCAGCTGCAGCTGGCCGACAGCGGCGATGCCGCCCTGGGCCAGCCCGCGGTACCAGAACAGGAAGCCGATCAGCATGCTGAACACTGCCACGTAGCCCAGTGCCCACCACGCCGAGGCACCGACCGCCGAGAGCGAGGCCGGGCGCATCAGCACCGTCATCGGCAGCATCACCGGCAACGCCAGCAGCAATGCCCAGCTGATCACCTGCCAGCCACCCAGATGACGGGCGAGCCGGCCGCCTTCGGCATAGCCCAGCCCGCACACCACGATCGCCGCCAGCATCAGCAGGTCGGCCTGCAACGAGGCCTCGATTCCGTTGCGCGCGGCATAGCCGACCACGCAGGCACTGCCCAGCAACGAGAACAGCCAGAACGCCGGGCGCGGCCGATCGCCACCGCGCAGCACGCCGAACACCGCTGTACTCAACGGCAGCAGGCCGAGGAACACGATGGTGTGCGCCGACGACGCGTGACGCAGCGCGAGCGCGGTCAGCAGCGGGAAGCCGACCACAACGCCGAGGCTGACCACCACCAGCCCTGGCAGGTCGCCGCGCCGCGGCCATGGCTGGCGCAGCAGAAGCAGCAGCCCCAGACCGAGCACCGCGGCGATGGTGGCGCGTGCGGCGGTAACGAACCCGGCATCCAGCTGCAGCACCGCCAGCCGGGTGGCCGGCAATGAGCCGGCGAAGATCACCACACCGATGAAGCCATTGATCCAACCACTCGCCGACCGTTCCACGCCTGTACTCCTGAAGGTGCCGGACGATGCCCGGCTGCACCTGTATGGAAGCATCCAGCGCGGAACGACCCCAGCTACAATCCAGTACAGCCGCAAGTAACTGTACTGCCCACACTTCCACTACGGTTCCACCATGCCGCGCCCGCTCACCCGCATCGAATCGGTCATCCAGACCGTCCGCACCCGCATCAGTGCACGGGTGGATGGCCCCGGCTCCCGCCTGCCTTCGGTACGTGCGCAGGCAGCGACCATGGGAGTTTCAGTCTCCACCGTGGTCGAGGCCTACGAGCGCCTGGCGGCCGAAGGGCTGATCAGTGCGCGCGCAGGCTCGGGCTTCTACGTCAGTGGCCCGGCCGCACCGCTGGCGCTGGCCGAAATGGAGCCGCGGCTGGATCGCGCGGTGGATCCGCTGTGGGTATCACGACAATCGCTGGAAACGCCCGCGGGCGATCTCAAGCCAGGGTGCGGCTGGATGCCCAGTGACTGGCTGTATCACGATGGCGTGCGCCGCGGCCTGCGCGGGCTGGCGCGTGCCGATGCCATGCAACTGGTGGACTACGCCGGCCCGCTCGGGCTGCCCGCGTTGCGCCAGCTGCTGCAAAGGCGCAGCGCCTCGCTTGGCATCGATGCACCGATGGAGCAGATCCTGCTGACCGAATCCGGTACGCACGCGGTCGATCTGCTCTGCCGTTTCCTGCTCAAGCCCGGTGACTGCGTACTGGTCGATGACCCGAGCTACTTCAATTACCACGCACTGCTCAAGGCGCACCAGGTGCAGGCCATCGGCGTGCCGTACACGCACAGCGGCCCGGACCTGGAGGCGTTCGCGCAAGCCCTGCAGGCGCATTCGCCGCGGCTGTACATCACCAATTCCGGACTGCACAACCCGACCGGCGCGGTGCTTTCAGCCAACACCGCGCACCGCCTGCTGGACCTGGCCGAACGCAGCGAGCTGATCATCGTCGAGGACGACATCTTCGCCGACTTCGAACTGCAGCCGGCACCGCGGCTGGCCGCGCTCGATGGACTGTCACGGGTGATCCACGTCGGCAGTTTCTCCAAGACGCTGTCGGCAGCGTCGCGCTGCGGCTACATCGCTGCGCGCCACGACTGGATAGAAGCACTGACCGACCTGAAGCTGGCGACCAGCTTTGGCGGCGGCCATCTGGCCGCGCAGTTGATGCACATCGCGCTGACCGATAGCGGTTACCGCCGCCACATGCAGTCGATACGTTCGCGCCTGGCCGATGCACGCCGGCACACACTGCGGAAACTGCAGGCGCTGGGCATCACGCCGTGGCTGCAGCCGGAAGCCGGCCTGTTCCTGTGGTGCCAGCTGCCCGATGGCCGCGACGCCGCCGCACTGGCGCGGCACTGCCTGCGCGAGGGCATCGTGCTGGCGCCGGGCAACGCGTTCAGCCAGTCGCAGCGCGCGGCCGACTATCTGCGCTTCAACGTCTCGCAGTGCCAGGACCCGAGGATCTGGCAGGTGCTGGCACGCGCGCTGCGTTGAGCTGGTAATGCGCGACCAGCGCATCCACCACCATGCGTACGCCCCGCAACTGGCCGCGACGATGCGGCAGCGGCGCGCAATGCCTCTTGCGCGCCGCGCTACAGTGGCATGTCCCCCGCCGCAGGAATCCGCGCATGTCCACGTTCTCCGATCCGCAGGCGGTGGCCCGCTATACCGAGGGCCCGCTGCGCCAGGTGCCGGGCTTCCTCGCGCTGCAGCAGATGAGCCGCCTGCTGCTGGCCGAACGCGTTCCCGCACAGGGCCGCGTGCTGGTACTCGGTGCCGGGGGTGGGCTGGAGCTGAAGGCCTTTGCCGAGGCGCAACCGGGCTGGCAGCTGCTGGGCGTGGACCCGGCCGCACCGATGCTGGCCCTGGCCGAGCAGACACTGGGTCCGCTGATGCCGCGTGTGCAGCTGCTGGAAGGCTACATCGACGATGCGCCCGATCTGCGCTTCCATGGTGCCAGCTGCCTGCTGACCCTGCACTTCCTCGATGCAGGGCAGCGCCTGCACACGTTGCGCGAGCTGCACCGGCGCCTGCAGACCGGCGCGCCGCTGGTTGTGGCCCACCACAGCGTGCCGCAGGAACCGGCCGGCAAGCTGCGCTGGTTGCAGCGCTACGCAGCGTTCGCCGAAGCCTCGGGCGTTGCCCACGCCGATGCACAGCGCGCGATCGAGGCCATTGCCGAGCGGCTGCCGCTGCTGGCCCCCGAACAGGAAGTGGCGCTGCTGCAGGAGGCCGGCTTCGATGGCGTGGAGCTGTTCTACGCAGGCTTCAGCTTCAAGGGCTGGGTGGCGTACGCCGGGTGATGCCTACGGCACCACGGTGATGCCGATGCGCTGCATCAACAGCGCCACCTGCTGCACGTCCAGCGTGGCACCACGCAGGTTGGTGCTGCGCAGGTCCAGCTCACCCAGCTCCGAGTTGGTCAGGTCGCAGTCGGTGAAGTTGGCGCTGTTCCAGTCGATGCCCTCGAACTGGCCGCCGGACAGATCCGAGCCCGCGAAACTGGCGCCGCTTACATTCGCGCCATCCCAGCGGTTCTCCCACAGCTCGCACTTCTCCAGCGTGACCCGCGAGAAGTTCGCGTAGCGCAGGTTCGACTTCTTGATGAAGGCACTGCAGAACCAGCTGCGCGTGGTGATCTGGTTCATGAAGCTGGCGTTGCTGAAGTCCGCGCCCTGCGCACGGCACTCGCTGATCTCCAGGCCCAGCGCCTTGATGAAGTTGAAGTGGCACATGCTGATGTCGCAGCTGCGGAAACTGGCTTCTTTCAGCGTAGCGCCATTGAAGCGGCAGCCGGCGCGGCTGTCGGCATCGTAGAAACTGCAGTTGATGAACTCGGTGCCGGTCAGGTCCGCACCGGAGAAATCGCACTCGTGGAACTGCTGGTCGACCACTTTCTGGCCGGTGTACTGGTCCGCGCCGATGCGCAGCTTGCGGTGAACGGTGGGAGACATCGGGGATTCCATGCCGAGTGCCCGCCATGATGCCGGGCGGCGAGGCCGATCCATAGACCCCGGGGCGGGCGGGTTCACCGGCAGTCCAGCCGCCCTGTGCCCTCCCGACCAACGCACGTTGTTGCACGATTATGCACGAACGTGCAGACTTGCGGCATGAGCGCCGACCCCAGCCCCCTACCCGCCCAGCGCACCCGGCAGATCCTCGAGGAGCTGCGCCAGCAGGGCCGCGTGGTCGCCGCCGAGCTGGCGCGCCGTTATGCCGTCTCCGAAGATTCGATCCGCCGCGACCTGCGCGAACTGGCCGCACAGGGCCTTTGCCAGCGCGTCTACGGCGGCGCCGTGCTGCCGCCGCCCAAGGAACGGCCGCTGCGCGAGCGCCTGACCCGCGACCGCGGCGACAAGGCCGAGCTGGCCGCCCGCGTCTGCGCGCTGCTGCAACCCGGCCAGGTGGTACTGCTCGATGCCGGTTCGACCAACCTGGCGATCGCCCAGCAGCTGCCGGCCGCTCTCTGCGTGACAGTGATCACCAATGCCCCGCAGATCGCCACCGCCGCCAGCATGCTCGAAGGCACTTCGGTGCAGCTGATCGGCGGGCGCCTGACCAGCGGTGGCGGTGCGGTCGGTGCCGAGGCGCTGGCCCAGGTGCAGCGCCTGCGTGCCGACGTGTACCTGCCCGGCCCCTGCGCGGTGGACGGCGACACCGGCGTGTGGGCAATGGATGCGGAAGAAGCCACGCTGAAGCGCGCGATGGTGGCCTGCAGCAGCCGTGTCATCGTCGCCGCCACCACTGAAAAGCTCGGTGCCCGCGGCAACTGGCAGATCGCCAGCCTCGATGAAATCGACGATCTGGTCCTGACCACCTCGGCTCCGCCGGCGCTGGCCGCGCGCTTCCACGTCGCCGGCATCGCGGTACACCCCACTCCCCCCTGACCGTACCGCTCATGTCCGTTGCCAACCGCGCGCGTGCCGAACAGCACGCGACCCGCGCTGCGTTCTTCATTCCCGGCTTCGCCACCGCGCTGTGGGCCACCCTGGTGCCGTTCGCCAAAGCGCGCACCGGGATCAATGACGCCACGCTGGGGCTGGTGCTGCTCTGCCTCGGTGCCGGTTCGCTGCTGGCAATGCCGTTGTCCGGCGTGCTGGCCGCGCGCCTCGGTTGCCGCCGGGTGATGGTGGCCAGCAGCCTGCTGATCTGCCTGACCGTGCCCGGCCTGGCGCTGGCCGGTTCGGCCTGGACACTCGGGCTGGTCCTGTTCGTGTTCGGTGCTGCCGTGGGTGCGATGGACTGCACGATGAACGTACAGGCAGTGATCGTCGAGCGCGAAGCACGGCGCGTGATGATGTCCGGCTTCCATGCCTTCTTCAGCATCGGCGGCTTCCTCGGCGCGGCCACCATGACCGTGCTGCTGTCCGCACAGCTGCCGCCCTTGGCATCCGTGCTGATCGGCGTTGGCGCAATGCTGCTGGCGATGCTGTTGTCGGCGTCGTACTGGCACAGCGAACGCATGCCGCATGACACACCGATGCTGGCCCTGCCGCACGGCATCGTGCTGTTCATCGGCGTGCTGGCGTTCGTCGCCTTCCTCGGCGAAGGTGCGATGCTCGACTGGAGCGCAGTGCTTCTCAGCGATGTGCGCCGCGTCGATGCCAGCCTCGCCGGCGTCGGCTACGTGACCTTCACCCTGACCATGACCGTCGCGCGCCTGTTCGGCGATGCACTGGTGGCGCGCGTGGGCCGCCAACGCGCGATCGTGTTCGGGGCCCTGCTAGCCGCTGCGGGCGTGCTGGTGCTGACCCTGGTCACGCCGTGGCAGGCATCACTGCTCGGCTATGTGCTGGTCGGCCTCGGCTGTGCCAACATCGCACCCGCGCTGTTCTCGCTGGCCGGCCACCAGACCCGCATGCCCGGCGCCCTGGCGATCACCGCCGTTTCCACGCTCGGCTTTGCCGGCATCCTTGCCGGGCCGGCGCTGATCGGTTTTGCTGCCAACCACTTCGGCCTGATCGCTGCATTCATCGGCGTTGCCACGGCCTTGTTGCTGGTGGCGATGTCCACGCGGTGGCTGCGGGTGTAGCCCAAGGCATCAACGCCGCCCGCGCCGCAGCTTCATCCGCAATCGCCGATAGCCGATCACCGTCGCCGTGGCACACAGCGCGGTGCCGGCAGCACTCAGCAGCAGCAACACCGCCAACCGGACACCTTCCTGGCGCAGCATCGCCGGCAGATCCCAGCTGTGCAGGAAGGAGAACAACCAGCGCCCCACCCGCTCGCGATGCCCCATCGTCAGCAGCGGATCGCCGGTCGCCAGATCGAGATAGACGCGCGTCGCCTCCGCGTCGCCAAAGTCGACCACTGCCACCGGAAAGCGGCGTACCGCTGCACCATTCATGGCCTCTGGCGCACGCGGATAGAAGTAGGCATCCGCTGCCTGCCGCACCACGAAGCCCTGCATCGGCGCGTCGGACAGCGCCCGCACCTTCTGCTGCAGCCACGCCGCCGGCAGCAGCCGCGCAACCTGCAGATGCCCATTGCCGCCGGACACGATGCGGGTCTCGCTCTGCCCGTCCAGCAGCACCGCGAACAGTTCACCACTGATCCGTCGCCACTGGATCTCCACCGGCCGGAAGCGCCCAGCTTCGGCCACCGCCAGAAGCTTCGCAGGATCACCCAGCGCACCGTCCACCGCCACCGTACCGCCACGATAGTGCTCAACATCGATCGCTTCACGCGTACTGCTGAAGACACCCAGTGGATTCATCGACATCAGCCCGCTGAAGATCCAGGTGAACACGAAGGCGCACGCCATCAGGCCAAGCAGGTGGTGCCAGCGCATCCACGACTCGACGTACGGCGTCTTCGCACCGGAACGATAGTGCCCACGGAAACGCCAGCGCCACACACCCACCACGATGCCGCTGATCGCCGCCACCGTGCACAGTGCGGACAGCACGATCACCACCCACGTCCACACAGGGTCCACCGACTGCATGCGCAGGAAGTACAGCCAGTGCAGCCAGGCGCCCACATAGTTCCAGCGCTGCTGCACATGCGGGGCGTCCAGCACCACTTCACCGGTACGCGAGGACACGTACAGGTCGCCCGGCTGCGCGCCGCCCACCTCGACGCGATACAGCGGTCGATGCACATCCAATGCGCGCGAATGCGTCCAGCGGTCCTCCTCCACGCGCATCGCACCCACGAAGGCCTGGCCGACCGCGAACTGCGCAGCGGATGCTTCGGCGCGCTGTGCCGACACCGGCAGCAGCGCTTGGCCGGTCACGGCAGACCAGGCGCCCACGTTGCTGCCACTTCGCACCACATACGCCGGCTCGCCACGCAGCGTGGTCAATGCCACAGCCTCCGGCTCGGCCTGCACGGCGGCAGGCAGTACAGACAGCCCCTGCAGGTCGCGGGCCTCACCCAGCACCGGCAACGCCGCCAGCCGCTCGCCAGGCGTCAGCTTCGGGTAACCAATGAACAGCATCACCATGCCGCTGACGAACCACAGCAGCATCAGCAGGCATCCGCCGATGCCCAGCCAGCGATGCACCAGGTAGGTCCAGCGCTTGGCGGTGGAACGCAACGTCATCGCCAGCGCCCTCAGAAGCGATGGTCGACGGTGAATTCGACGCGCCGGTCCGCACCCAGCAACCACTGCGTGCTGGTGTAGTACGCGGTGGCGTAGTACGCCTTGTCGAACACGTTGAACAACCGCGCGGACAGCCGCGTGCGCGGTGCCGCCTGCCAGGTCAGTGCCAGGTCGGTGGTGCTGTAGCCGGGCAGTTCCAGCGTATTGGCGTTGTCGGCGTAGCGCTTGCCGACATAACGCACGCCCCCCGCCGCACTCCAATCCGGTGCGAACTGCCAGCTCAGCCACATACTGGCCAGGCGCTCGGCCACGTTCGGCGGCACGTTGCCGTCGCGCGACACCAGCACCGCCGGCGATCCCGTGGTTTCCAGGAAGTCCTCGAATTCGGCCTTCAGCACCGTCGCGTTGGCATCAAGCGTCCAGAGCGGCGCGACGTTCCAGGTCAACGACGCTTCAATACCGCGCGAGGTCTGCGCACCCACCTGCACGCGGCGATCCGGCACCCGCGGATCGCGGCTGAGCAGCCCGGTCTTGCGGATGCGGTACGCCGCCAGCGTCCACTCGCCACCGTCGAAGGCCTGCTTCAGGCCCACCTCGATCTGCCGGCCCTTGGCCAGATCGAACGCACCGTTGGCCGGGCTGATCATCAGCAGGCCACTGACCGGGTCCGCCGCCTGCGAGTACTGCGCATAGAGGCTCAGCGTCGGCTGCAGCGCGAATACCGTACCCGCACGCCAGCCGGTGCTGCTGTAGGTTTTCGAGAACGCGTTCTGGCCACTGATCAGATCGGTGCGATCAATACGCGCGCGGTCGTGGCGCAGCCCACCCAGCACCGACCAGCGCTCGCTCAGCGCCAGCCGGTCTTCCACGAACAGCGCGTACTGCTCGGCACGGTTGCGGTAGCGCGGCAGGTTCGGCGCATCGCTGGCGAACTGGCCCGGCACCGGATCGAACGGATCGACCGGGCCCGAGCTGCCGGCATAGGTGTTGTTGGTGTGCTTGAAGTGCGCGCGGTTCGCGTCCAGGCCCACCGCGAAGTTGTTCTGCAGGCCACCCGCCGTTCCCTGCACGCGCAGCGTCGAGGTCAGTCCGGTCTGGACCTGGTTGTGGGTGATCTCGGTATTGCCCGAGCGATCAATCAGCCCGGTAGCGCGGTTGTAGACATAGGCTTCGGCATTGCGCCAATCGCGCTGGCTGTCGATCTGGTAGACGCGGGTTCGCCATTCCACGTTCGCGTTCGGTGTCCACAGCGCGTCGAGCTGGGTCCAGCGGTCGCGGAAGCGGATCTCGCTGTCGTCCACGTTGTAGTTGCGGTGGCGCAGCGCCTCCAGCTGGCGGCCCTCGACCAGCGGCGTGCCGAAGTAGCGCATGGGTTTCTGGTAGCCCTGCGCGTGGGTGAGCGTCAGCTGCAGGTCCGCACGTGGCTGCCACAGCAACGCACCGGAGAATGTCGCGTCGCTGTTGCGTCCACGGTCGACCCAGCCACCGCTGTAGTTGCCACTCACATCCAGCCGGTAGGCCAGCTCGGGGGTCAGCGCGCCACCACTGCCGAAGCCCAGCCGCGCGGTGTCCTCGCTGCCCACGGTCACGCTGATCTCGTTCTCGATGGCCCCGCGCGAGGGCTTCTTCGGCACGATGTTGATCACGCCGCCGATTGCACCGTCGCCATGGATGACCGACGCCGGGCCGCGCAGCACTTCGATGCGCTCGATCGACCAGGTATCGAACGGGAAGGTGATGCCCACGCCGCCGTACTGGCGCAGCCCGTCGTAAAGCCGCATCACCGAGGCACCGTCGGTGAAGCCGCGGCTGGAGAGCGCGCTCAGGCCATTGCCCCGGGTGCGGCATCGCACTGATCGCACCCGCCCGGCTGATCGCATCGTTGAGGTTGCTGTCGCCGCGCTGCTCCAGCTGCTCGCGCGAAATCACCGTCAGGCTGGCCGGTGTCTGCAGCACGCTCAGGCCCAACGCAGAGCCGGCGCTGGCGGTGGAGGACAGTTCACCGCTGCGGGTATCGACCACCCGCACGGTATCCAGCGTGGTCGGGGGTGCCGCGTCGGCGGCCAGCAGGGGCGCGGAATGCAGGAGCAACGCGCACAGGACAGGCAGCGTCGCCCGGCGCAGGCGCGCGGAGTTGGGGTTCGTTTTCATTTTTTCACGGCATGCAAGGCCACCCCGCAATGGCAGGGCAGCAATCAGAAAGGGACAGACACGCGCGTGCGGGCACCGGCCGTGGCCGGCAACCTCATGGAAGAACGTTCAATGCAACGCGCGTGCGGCTCAGACGGCCATCAAGGCCGGTGGCCCACGCGCTCCCAACGTGCCGCTGATCCGTTGCGGCAACGCCTGCACCGCACCGCGCAGTGCGCGGCACACTGGCGCCATCGGCGCCAACAGCAGGACTGCCGCCACCAGCAGGGTGATCAGCCGTGCAGCGATCAGGCAGTAATCGCAGTCCACGCCCATCTCATGATCGGCATGTGGATCGGCGGGCGGATTCTTTGCGGCCTCGCCGTGCGGCATCGCCATCGCGTGATGGTCTTGGTGCCCTTCCATCGCGTGCTGCGCATGCTCTGCGTGCATCGCGTGGTCCATGGCCGCCACCGGCGCAGCGGCAGTCACGTGACCGTGCGCCAGCCAGCGGCTCACCAGCGGGGCGAGCAGCACCAGCAGCATGGCAAGCCATGCCAGGGCCTGGAACCGGCGGTGGAGAGCAGAACGGCGCACGCCGCCATTCTACGGGGGCCATGGCCAACCTTGGCCCCCGTTCAGGGTTTCCCCCCTGCGACACGGTGACGCAGGACTGTCCTCCCCCGCGCACGCCCTCCATTCAGTAGATCCACGCCATGCGTGGATGCTTTTTGCCCATCAACTCACGTACTGGGCCACACCATTACCAAACGACCAATTTTCCCGCTTCACTTCCACCAGATTGATGAACACATCCTCGCGGCGGATGCCCACCGCCGCATGCAGGCCCTCGGCAATGCCCAGGTACAACGCGTTTTTCTGCTCGAGCGTGCGCCCTTCGTTCCAGGTGATCTGGATGCAGATGAAGTCGTCGGTGCGATCCACGCCCAGGTAGCCGGGATCGTAGATCAGCGTGCCGGGCGCGTGTTCCTGGAAGATCTGGAAGCGGTCGTTCTCCGGCACGCCCACTGCGCGCAGGGCCTGGTAGATGGTTTCACCGACCCGTTGCAGGTAGTCGGCGGATTTACCTTTGCGAAGATCGATGCGGGCGAGCGGCATGGTGGCACTCCAGACTGGATGGGTACGACGACAGGCTGAGACTACGCCTGCCCGGGGCGGTGGGACAGCACAGGGATGGAACCCTCTGGCTCCATGCGTGGCATGGTCCCCGCCTCCGGCGCGCGGGGTGACGCGATTGCCATGGCGGCATCCCTCCGGAGTCGTCATGTGCACGGTCGGCAGGGGCGGCGATGTGCGCCATCAGTGATGGGCCGCACTACTCGCGGGTGCTGGACGGCACACATCGGGAAACGTCTGGCCTGCCTAGGGACAGTTGAGAATTTTCCTTACAGACCGATGTGATTGCCCGGCTTGAAGATCGCCGCGCCGGGGCAAGACACCTTGGCCGGGATTGGCGTCTCGAATAAACGAACAGGCTTCAAGGGCTGCGAAAGAAATCGCAGCTGAGAGAATGCATCGACTGCCCTCCATGGCGGCCGGTGCGTGGGGATCACAAGATCCGCCAGGCGTTCTTCTCCCTTGAAGCTTGTTTGCCTTGGTACGCCAACCCGCACCGTCCGCCACCTTCACTCCGGAAGGTGGCCCTACGCCAATGAGGGTTTCGCCATGACCAACCGCACGGCCATCCATCCCCGCCTGCGCGCGCTTATCGGCGACGTCGCAGCCGACGTGCCCGGGGACCTCGCACGCGAGATCGAGTGCGCCCTGAACGAACAGAACCTTCCGGCGCAGTCGGCCACGTTCTTCGCCCGTCTCAATGCGATCAACCATGCCGACGGTGATGACGGACAGCCGTGCAACAGCCTCACTCTCGGTGCCAGCAACCACGCCTCCCTGCGCCGCTCGATGTCTGGGCTCAGCGCAGTACTCGATCTGCTGCAGGCCGCCGACCATGCGCGCAACGAAGGCGGCCCGGACGAACAGTTGGGCGCCTTCCATATCGACGGACTGATCGTGGCCGCACGACAACTGGTGCGCGAAGCACATCATTGCCTCTCCGGCGGCGACGCCTGACCGGCCCGGACGTGCTCCCGCTACAATCGCGCAGGGAGCGCAGGAGACCGCAATGGACGCCGAACACCTGGAGTACTTCAAGGCCGCACTGGAAGGCCGCGCAAGCGTGGGCTGGAACGTCTGGTTCGCCGCCAACCAGCAGGCGCTGGCACAACAGCTGAGCCGCCCTGCACTGTTGCGCTTGAAATTCAGCACACTGGATGAAGCCGAACGTCTGCTCGCCGAAGCCGGCATCGTGCCCCGCAGCACAGCGGGCAAGCGCTACGAAATGTAGTGCGCGCAGTTCTCGCCGGACGTGGTGGACGCGAACGGTCGCCCACTGCCGGCCCTCTGGCGCGCGGTGCACGGCGGTGCCATCGGCCTGCTGGCCGACGGTGAGCAGAAGGCCGGCCAGGCGAAGCTGCTCGCGGAGTTCCGCCGCGTCCGCAAGCGCGGGCTGCAACAGGCTCATGAATGGTTGGCCGATCTGTGCTTTGAAGGCGAGATGGAGCTGACCAGCGGCAATGCCGAGGTGGGCCGTGGTCTGCTTGCAGTGGTGGTGCAGGCGGGTAGCGGCCATGACCTGCTGGATGCCACGGCGATGATCGCGCGCGAGCTATTGGACGAACACGGCTGAGACAAGGCCTGTTCCCATTCACAGAAGAAAACCCCTGAGTAAATGAAGGCCAGCAGTGAGCTCAGAGAATGGCTGGGACCGCTGTAGAGCAGGACTTTCCGCCCCCTCCCCTGCGTGGCCCGCATCGACCAACAAGCTTCATGATCGTAATATCCGGTCAAGCCTTACTCGAAGGCGTTTCCGGGGATGCGAAGAATGCGTAGGTGCAGGGATGCTGCAGGTGGTGCAATTTCGCGCTTCAGGAGATTTGAATCTCAATTCCGCCAGTTGGCTGCCATAGGCACCTGGTTGTGCTTTGCGCTGCCATTCGGCCTTGGCCTATTACCATCTGCCATCGCCGCAGGCCAGGAAACAGTCACTTAGATCCACACTGACGCCCTTGGCTCCGTCGTCGCCGAAACAGATGCCAATGGGAAAGTGATCAAGCGCTACGACTATGAGCCCTATGGGGCCTTGGTAGGTGGCCAGGCCACAGACGGACCGGGATACACGGGACATGTGAGCGACTCGGTCACCGGGCTGAGCTACATGCAGCAGCGGTACATGGATCCACAGTTGGGGATTTTCCTATCGGTGGCCCCGGTAACGGCCTATCAGAAGCCAGTTGAACAGTTCAACCGGTATCGATATGCCAACGGAAACCCTTACAAGTTCACGGATCCTGATGGGCGGGAGAGTGGTGCAGCCTTCAAGGTAGTCAACGACGCCACGAATGGGCAACCGATTGCTCCTCCGCCGAGAAATCCAAGCGATAGCCTCGGACCGGCAATTGGTGTCGCGTTAACCGCAATTCTGGCGGCTCCAGTACTCGCAGAGGGTGGTCTGGCCGCAATGGCAAATCCAGGAGCGGTAGCCACTGCGGCAGAGATTGGCGCAGGAGCCGCCGGTGTCACGGGCACTTCTGGCGCAGTAGCGGGAAAGATCACCGGCTACACTAAGCACGGCTTGAATCAGGCAATCTCCCTCGATGGAGGCAGGGGGGTCTCTGCAAAGGCCATACTATCGGCAGTGAAAGAACCCGCGAAGGTTGCCGAGCAGGCCGGCGGCAAGACGGCGTACACAGGGAAGGATGCGAAAGTAGTTTTGAACGGCGAAGGGAAGGTCATAACGGCCTTCCCGAAGAATAGCGAAGGACTGAGAGACCCGAAGGTAAAGTAAAGATGAAGAAGGATATCTCACCCAGCCTGCGCTCGCTGTTGGTTGAAATCGCAGCGAAGCACAATTTGCTCCTACCCGAGAATGGCGTCAGATACCTCGTTGAGCGTGATCGCGAGTCGCTGATTGATGCGTTGCTGGAAGAACTGTCAGAGAGCGGCTTGGGGCCTGACGATGAACCTAATCAACGAGGCATTGAGATCGAAGAAATCATTGACTTCGTCGGCCCCGTCGTTGATCGGCCCGATGCGTCGGGTGACTGAAGGCACGTTGATGCGGGCACGGCCTGATTGACGCACGGCGAAGATCAAGCGCGCCGCTGGAAGAACACGGCTGAGACGGAGCGCGCATTCGGCTGATCCTGCTGGATCGCTGGTAACAAAAAAGCCCCCATTTCTGGAGGCTTCTTTCGTTCTGCAACATGGTGGGCGGTACAGGGATCGAACCTGTGACCCTTGCCGTGTGAAGGCAATGCTCTACCGCTGAGCTAACCGCCCGGTGTGTTGCTGAGCCGCTCATTATAGGGGCTTTTCAGAGGCCGTCAACACTTTTTCACATTCGTGTTCACGGGTGTTTTCGGGGTGCGCAGCCGAGCATGGCTCGGCTCTACAGAACAGCGGGTTCACAGGCGTTTCGGGGCATGCAGCCGAGCCCAGCCCGGCGCTACCGGACTCACATCGTATGCGTCGGCTTGTCCGAACCGGTCAGACCGGCCAGCAGGGTCTCGATCTTGTGGCGCACGCCCTCGCCTTCGGCACCGTCGGCCAGCTGCACGCCGATGCCGGCGGTGCGGTTGCCCTGCGCGCCGGCCGGGGTCACCCAGATCACCTTGCCCGCCACCGGCAGGCGCTCGCTGGAATCGGGCAGGGTCAGCAGCAGGAACACCTCGTCGCCCAGGAAGTAGCGCTTGGGCGTGGGCACGAAGATGCCGCCATTCTTCACGAACGGCATGTACGCGCTGTACAGCGCGGCTTTGTCCTTCACGGCCAGGGACAGGATGCCCTGGCGGGCGTTGCTGGCACTCATCGATTTCCCCTTGCGGCAGGCCGCTCGTTCACCTTGTTCCAGGCCAGCAGCAACTCGACCACCGCAAGGTCTGCACGCACCGTGGTGCGCAGCAGGTCGCGGGTGCGGTTGGCCGCATCGAACCAGGCTGCAAGCTTGTGCAATCGCTCCGGCGTGGTCAAGGCATCGGTGCTGGCCTGGGCCAGCGCCAGGTCGGCGGCAAAGCGCAGGCGCAGCGCCGCGTTGTCGTCACCGCACCACTTCTGCGCCAGCTCCACCGCGCCGGTCTTGCCGGCGGCCAGCTGTTCCAGATCTCGACCGACTTCGCGGCGCAGGCTCAGGCCGTCTTCGCGCAGCCAGTTGTCGGCCTGGCCGGGATGGCCGCGCGCGGCGTCCAGCGCTTCGCGCGCCAACGCCTCGCTATGGCCCCGCTGCTGCAGCCAGGCCAGTGCTTCGTGCTGCGGCGGCAGCTTGAACTCCAGGCGCTGGCAACGGCTGCGGATGGTCTGCGGCAGGCGTGCCGGATCGCTGCTGATCAGCCACAGGTAGCGGCCGGGCTGCGGCTCCTCCAGCGTCTTCAGCAGCGCGTTGGCGGCCGAACGGTTGATCGCATCGGCCGGATCGACGATCACGACCTGCGCCACGCCGTACTGCGGGGTCAGCGCCAGCTTGTCGGTGATCTCGCGCACCTGCTCGATGACGATCTCGGTACGCAGCTTGTCGCCGCTCTTGTTCGGAATGAAGCTGACCAGCTGCAGGTCCGGATGGGTGCCGGCGGCGATCAACTGGCGCGTGCGCGTGGCGTGCGTTGCATCGCCCTGCGCCAGCACGTGGTCGGCCAGCGCCAGCGCCACCTCATGCTTGCCCAGCCCGGCCGGGCCGCAGATCAGCAGGCCATGACCGAGGCGACCGGCGTCGAGCGCGGCCACGGTCTGGTCGAACGCGCGCTGCTGCCACGGTGAAAAGGTATTCATGCGCCCTCCCCGTCCTGCAGCCAGCGCTCGACACGCGCAACCACGTCGGCGGCCACGCGTTCCTGCACCTGGCCGGCGTCGATCAACGCAAAGCGCTGCGGGTCCTGCTGTGCGCGGCTGCGGAACACTTCGCGCACGCGCTGGAAGAAATCGTCCTGCTCGCTCTCGATGCGGTCCGGCCACAGGTCGCGACCGTTGGCGCGCGCGCGGCCGACGGCCACGTCCACATCCAGCAACAGGGTCAGCCCCGGCAACAGGCCGACCGCGCGGCGCTCCAGGTCGGCAATCCACTGCGGATCGAGGCCACGGCCGCCGCCCTGGTAGGCGTAGCTGGAATCGGTGAAGCGATCACTCAACACATAGGCACCGCGCTGTAATGCCGGCTGGATCACCTGACGCACATGCTGCGCGCGCGCGGCGAACACCAGCAGCAGTTCGGCTTCGGCGCTGAGCGGCTCGGCAGCGATCTCGGCATCAGGCTTCAGCACCAGGCCGCGGATGCGCTCGGCCAGTGGCGTACCGCCCGGCTCGCGGGTCAGCACCACCTCGTGGCCGTGGCTGCGCAGGCAGTCACGGATGGCATTGATGGCGGTGGTCTTGCCCGCGCCCTCGCCGCCTTCCAGGCTGACGAAACGCGGGTGGCGAAGCAGCGCGGGACTCATTGCGCCGGGGTCTCCTGGGTACGTTGCTGGCGCAGCTGCTGCAGGTAGCGGGCTACGGCGGCGTTGTGCTGGTCCAGGCTGGGCGAGAACACGTGCGCGCCACTGCCATCGCCCACGGCGACGAAGTACAGCGCATCACCGGCGGCCGGCTGCGCGGCGGCCATCAGCGCGTCGCGGCTGGGCATGGCGATCGGGGTCGGGGTCAGGCCAGCGCGGGTATAGGTGTTGTACGGCGTATCGGTAGTCAGGTCGCGACGGCGGATGTTGCCGTCATACGCAGCACCGAGGCCGTAGATCACGGTCGGGTCGGTCTGCAGGCGCATGCCGATCTTCAGGCGGCGCATGAACACCCCGGCAATCTGCGGGCGCTCGCTGGCCAGCGCGGTTTCCTTTTCGATGATCGAGGCCAGCGTCAGCAGTTCGTAGGGCGTGTTGATCGGCAGGTCCGGCGCGCGGCTTTCCCAGGCTTCGTCCAGCGCCTTTTCCATTGCGGCGTGGGCACGCTTGAGCACGTCCAGATCACTGTCGCCGCGCTGGTAGACGTAGGTCTCCGGCAGGAAGCGGCCTTCCGGATGCTGGCCACCGAAGCCCAGGCGCTGCATCAGCGCGGCGTCATCAAGAGTGTCGGTGGTGTGCAGCAGCGGCTCGGCACGCTTGAGTGCGGCACGCAGCTGGCGGATGTTCCAACCCTCCACGATGGTGACGCGGTGCTGCAGCACCTTGCCGGCGCGCATGCGCAGCAGCAGTTCGCGCGGGGTCAGCTCGCCACTGAGCGCGTACTCGCCCACCTTCAGCTTGCCGGCCGCATCGAGCTGGCGCGCCAGCAGCTGCCACTGGGTGTCCTGGCCCTCGTCCACGCCGGCCTCGCGCAGCTTGCGCAGCACGCTGTTCATGCCATCGCCGCTGGCGATGACCACGCTCTCGGCGGTCGGGGTGATCGGGGCATCGGCGAACCGGGTCTGCTGGTGGAAGAACCACGCGCCGGCGCCGGCCACGACGGCGCCCAGCACCACCACCAGCGTTACCACGAAAAGACACCCGCGCTTGGCTCCCGCCATGGACTACCTCTGAACTCGATTCCGTCGTGCAGGATACCGTGCCGGTGGATTGGGGTCATGACCGGGCCACACGCCCGTGCCGACCAACGGTCGGCACCCACCCGAACACTGGCACCCACCGGTACGGTAGTGCCGGCCGCTGGCCGGCAAGCGCGCGGATCGTGGGTGCATGAGGTTGCCGGCCAGCGGCCGGCACTACCGGAACACGCCTACCCCTGCTGGCCCAGCGCGCGCAGCAGGCCGCGGGCCTTGGCGCGGGTCTCGTCCAGTTCCTTGTCCGGGTCCGAATCAACCACGATGCCGGCGCCGGTGCGGAAGCTCACCTCGTGGCCATCCACTTCGGCGGTACGGATCAGGATGTTCAGGTCCAGGTCGCCATCGCGGTTCAGCCAGCCGAACGCGCCGGTGTAGGCACCGCGCGGCACCTGCTCCAGCTCGCTGATGATCTGCATGCAGCGCACCTTGGGGCAGCCGGTGATGGTGCCGCCCGGGAACGTGGCGGCGATCACCTCGCCGGGCGTGACCTCCGGGCGCAGGTGGCCGCTGACGTTGCTGACGATGTGGTGCACATGCGCGTAGCTCTCCACGGTCATCAGCTCATCGACCACCACGGTGCCGGGCAGGCAGATACGGCCCAGGTCGTTGCGCTCCAGGTCGATCAGCATCACGTGCTCGGCACGCTCCTTCGGGTGGCCGACCAGCTCCTGGATGCGCGCGGCATCATCGTCGCCCTCGAAGCGCGGACGCGTGCCGGCAATAGGACGCGTCTGCGCGTGGCCGGCATGCACCGACACCAGCCGTTCCGGCGAGGAACTGACCACGTGGCGGCCGTGCGCGCTGAACAACCCGGCGAACGGTGCCGGGTTGGCACGGCGCAGCTGCGCATACAACGCCTGCGGGCTGACCGGCGCGGCGAACTGCGCGCTCCAGCGCCGCGACAGGTTCACCTGGAACACATCGCCGGCACGCAGGTAGTCGATCACCCGGCGCACGCCATCGGTGAAGCGCTGTGGCGCATCCTCGCCGACCGACTGCGGCGGCTGCCAGCCCTGCCCGGCCTCCGGCAATGCCTGCGACGCCAAGGTCATCAGCGCCTCCAGCAGGGTCTGCTCACCGGCTTCGGCGATGACGAAGCTGGCGTCGTTCTGGTGGTCGTGCAGCACCGCGGCCGGGCAGCGCAGCGCCAGCGCGGTCGGGCGGCCGTCCTCGCGCGCGCGCGCCGGCAGCACCGGTTCGATCTGGCTGGCCACTTCGTAGTCCAGCATCAGCGCCCAGCCGCCACGGAACGGCAGGCTGTGGCTGCCGTCGTGCGGCAGGCGTTCGTGCTGCCAAGCGCGATCCAGCGCCTGCAGGAACGTGCCGGGCTGCACGGCACCCTGCAGGTCGCGCACCTGGCCATCGGCGTCCAGACGCAGGCCCTCGCCCTGCGCGGCCAGCAGCAGGCTCCAGCGGCCCTGGGCGGTGCCCGAGGCAGTGGATTCCATCAGCAGCGGGAAGCGCGCCGGGTCATGCTGCTGCAGGGCCAGCAGATCGATCGGGTGCGGCAGCGGGTGGATCAGCGGTGCGTGGGTCATGGCGGCCAGGTCGGGGGTTCAGATGCACGGAAGCCGCCTTGCGGCGGCTCCGTGGTGCACGGCGTTGATCCGTTTGTCGGATTGCCGATGGGTAGAGTCGACTGTCAGTCGACTGCTTTCCCATCAACGATCACCGCGGCGGATCGAAAGGCAGTCGACTGACAGTCGACTCTACCAATGCGACGTCGAGCGTGGCGCGACGTCGCAACACCGGTCAGACGCGCTTGAAGACCAGCGTGCCGTTGGTGCCGCCGAAGCCGAAGCCATTGGACATCACCACGTCGACCTTGGCCTGGCGTGCTTCGTTGGGCACGTAGTCCAGGTCGCAGCCTTCGCCCGGCTGCTGCAGGTTGATGGTCGGCGGAATGACGTTGTCCTGCAGCGCCATCACCGAGAAGATCGCTTCCACGCCGCCAGCAGCGCCCAGCAGGTGGCCGGTCATCGACTTGGTGGAGCTGACCATCATCTTGTAGGCGTGGTCGCCGAAGGCGGTCTTCATGGCCATGGTCTCGCCCAGGTCGCCCAGCGGCGTGGAGGTGCCGTGCGCGTTGAGGTAACCCACCTGTTCCGGGGTCACGCCCGCGTCCTTCATGGCCATGACCATGCAGCGCGCGGCGCCTTCGCCGTTCTCGCTCGGTGCGGTCATGTGGTACGCGTCGGAGCTGGCGCCGAAGCCGGCCAGTTCACAGTAGATCTTTGCGCCACGCGCCTTGGCGTGCTCGTACTCTTCCAGGATCAGGATGCCGGCGCCGTCGCCCAGCACGAAGCCGTCACGGTCCTTGTCCCACGGGCGCGAAGCCTGTTCCGGGGCGTCATTGCGGGTGCTCATGGCCTTCATCGCGCAGAAGCCACCCAGTGCGGTCGGCGAGGAGCCACGTTCGGCACCGCCGACCACCATCACGTCGGCGTCGCCGTACTGGATCATGCGCATCGCGGTACCGATCGAATGGTTCGAGGTCGCGCACGCCGACACCGCCGAGAACGACGGGCCCTTCAGGCCGGTGATGATGCTCAGCTGGCCCGGCAGCATGTTGATGATGGTCTTGGGCACGTAGAAGGGCGAGATCTTCTTGCCCTCGTGAAACTCGATGGTCTGCTCTTCGATGCCGAGCAGGCCGCCGATGCCGGCGCCGACGATGGCGCCGATGCGCTCGGCATTGGCGTCGGTGATCTCCAGGCCCGAGTCGTGCAGGGCCATGAACGAGGCACCGAGGCCGTAATGGATGAACGGGTCCATCTTCTTGGCATCCTTGCCGCTGACCCGGAATTTGCCGAACAGTTCGTTGTCGGCGGTGATGTCAAAGCCCTTGACCTCACCTGCAATCTTGGTGGTGAACCGATCCAGGTAGGCATCAGAAATGTTGGTCAGCGGACCGATGCCCGAACGACCGTGGGTGATGCCTTCCCAGCTGCTGGCCAGATCATTGCCCAACGGCGAGACGATACCCAGGCCGGTTACGACGACGCGACGCTTCATTGCTGATTCTCCTGACCCGAAGGTTCAATCGGGTAACACGGTTTGCTTCGGTGTGATGCCCAAACACACGGGGCCGCAACTGCGGCCCCATGGGGTGCGGTGCGCGGCGAGCGTGAGCCCGCGCGCGCACTGCCGTCTGACATCAGGCCTTGACGTGGGCCTTGATGTAGTCGATGGCGGCCTGCACGGTGCTGATCTTCTCGGCTTCTTCGTCCGGGATCTCGCACTCGAATTCTTCTTCCAGGGCCATCACCAGCTCGACGGTGTCCAGCGAGTCAGCGCCCAGGTCATCGACGAACGATGCGCTGTTGGTGACTTCTTCTTCCTTGACGCCAAGCTGTTCGACGACGATTTTCTTGACGCGTTCTTCGATGGTGCTCATGGGATCTCGCTCCAGATGGAGTTGTGGTTCAAAAGTGGTCGCCATCAAGGGCGATGGCCGTGGGATAGTGTAGTGGAAACCGGCGCGGCCTTGCATTGCAGCAAAAACCCCCGCAGATCAACCACTTGCGGCGCAATCCCTGCGCCCCTTGCTTACGGCATGTACATGCCGCCGTTCACATGGAGGGTTTCGCCGGTGATGTAACCGGCAGCCGGGCTGGCCAGGAAGGCCACCGCATGGGCGATGTCTTCCGGCGATCCCAGGCGTTCGAGGGCGATGTCGTTGATCAGCGCGGTGCGCGCTTCTTCCGGCAACGCCTTGGTCATGTCGGTGTCGATGAAGCCAGGTGCGACAACATTGACGGTGACGCCGCGCGAACCGATTTCCTTGGCCAGCGACTTGCTGAAGCCGATGATGCCGGCCTTGGCCGCGGCGTAGTTGGCCTGGCCGGCGTTGCCGGTCACGCCCACCACCGATGCGATGTTGATGATGCGGCCCTTGCGTGCCTTCATCATGCCGCGCATCACCGCCTTGCTGGTGCGGAACACGCTGGTCAGGTTGGTGTCGATGATCGACGCCCAGTCCTCGTCCTTCATGCGCATCAGCAGGTTGTCGCGGGTGATGCCGGCATTGTTGACCAGGATCGAGATCGGGCCGAATTCCTTGGCGATGCCATCGAGCACGCTGTCCAGCGCGGCGGCATCGGTGACGTTCAGCGCGCGGCCGTGACCGCCGTGGGCAGCCAGGCGTTCGCCGATCGCGGCAGCGCCGGATTCGGTGGTGGCGGTGCCGATGACGGTGGCGCCCTGGGCGGCCAGCAGATCGGCGATGGCGGCGCCAATGCCACGGCTGGCACCGGTGACCAGTGCGATTTCACCCTGCAGGGGCTTGCTCATGATGTTTTCCTCAGACGGGAGCGGCCGCCGCACCGTGCCGCTTGCAGCGGCCACCGGTACGGCCGGCAGGAACAGGGCAGGTCAGGCCGACCATGCCTCGCGGGCGGCTTCGAAGTCGCCCGGCGTGGCCAGCGGACGGCCATCGATGGCCTTGTCGATGCGCTTGACCAGGCCGGTCAGCACCTTGCCTGGGCCGCACTCGGCAACCTGGGTGATGCCGCGGGCGGCCAGCGCCTGCACGCAACCGGTCCACTGCACCGGCTGGTACAGCTGCTGGACCAGCGCGGTGCGGATGGCGTCCACGCCGTCGTGCACCTGGGCATCGACGTTCTGCACCACCGGCAGCTGCGGCGCCTGCCAGGACAGGCCGGCCATCACTTCGGCCAGGCGGTTGGCGGCTTCGCGCATCAACGGGGTGTGCGAGGGCACGCTGACGGCCAGCTTGACCGCCTTGCGCACGCCCTTCTCGGCCAGCAGCGCCAGTGCACGGTCGACCGCATCGGCGTCGCCACCGATCACGATCTGGCCCGGCGAATTGAAGTTGGCCGGCACCACCACCTGGCTGCCTGCGGCTTCGGCGCAGACGTCCAGCACCAGCTGGTCTTCGGCACCGAGCACGGCGGCCATGGCACCGACACCGGCCGGTGCCGCTTCCTGCATCAGCTGGCCACGCAGGCGCACCAGGTGCGCACCGTCATGCAGGCTCAGCGCGCCGGCGGCGACCAGGGCGGTGTACTCGCCCAGGCTGTGGCCGGACAGCACCGACGGGCGCGGACCGCCCACGGCGTTCCAGGCGCGCCACACGCCGATGCTGGCGGCCAGCAGGGCCGGCTGGGTGTATTCGGTACGGTTGAGCATTTCCTCCGGGCCACCTTGGGACAACGCCCACAGGTCGACACCGGCACCATCGGATGCCTCGGTGAAGGCTTCACGCACCTGCGGGTGCAGTTCGGCCAGCTCGGCCACCATGCCCACAGACTGCGAGCCCTGGCCGGGGAAGACAAAAGCGAGGGTGGATACGGTCACGCGGTCATCCGCTTGTTGCAATCGAAGCGGGCCATGATAAGGGGGAATCCGCTGTGTCGTCTGTACGTGCGCGTATGCAGGCGTATGGAGCAATGACAGGGTCAGATCCCTTTTCCACCGGAAATGGGATCTGACCCCGGCCGACGATCAGCAGAACAGCTGCAGGACGTCCAGATCGCCGTCGGCGAGGAAATCCACGCACAGCCCCACCAGCATCAGCACACCCGCGGTACTGGCGCCATGGGTGATGAAGATCGAATGGGCCAGCGCGCGCGCTGAACGGCCCAGCTTCATGCAGACCCGGGCCAGGCTGCGCAGGCGGCCACTGACCGCATGCACGTGCTCGCGCACCGGCGCCTGGGCACCGCCCATCGCCTCGGCCATCATCGCCTGCAGGTGCTCGGGGCGGTCGGCGTAGTACTTGGCCACGCCATAGCCGAACATCAGCCAGTCGCGGGCCTGGGCTTCGGACAGGTCCATCACTTCCAGTGGATCTTCCTCGAAGTCGATGAAGCCGACCTTGTCGCCATCCCAGGTGAGGTTGCGCGGCAACGGCTGGCCGAAATAGGCGCCGCGCGCATGCGCTTCGGCAATGGCCTGCATCGCCGCCATGACCAGCCGATCACGACCGGCCTCGTCGGCCTGGCGCAGGCAGGTATTGAACGAGCTGCCGTTGTCGCCGATTACCAGCGCGGCATGGCCGGTGCCCAGCACGTCAGGCACGTTCACACCTTGCGCCTGCAGTTCTGCAAGGCGGCGGGCCTCGGTTTCGCGTGCGGCGTCGCCGCCACGGTGCGGAGGAGGACGAAGGGCATCGAGGTGGAAACGACGGGCAACAAAATTGAGCAGGCCGAGGGCCAGCGCCCGGCTTCCCTTGCCGTACTGCTTCAGCCAGGCACGTTGCCCTTCGATGACGATGGGCTCAACCATGACAGGTCCTCCTTAAACGCGTCACGGCCCCGGAGGGCCGCAACGACAAAGCTTCACATTGTCGTAACTTGCACTATCAATAGCGCAACAGAGCCGAACCCCACGTGAAGCCACCACCGAAGGCCTCCAGCAGCAGCAGCTGGCCGCGCTCGACCTTGCCCGAACGCACGGCGGCGTCGAGCGCCAGCGGCACCGAGCCGGACGAGGTATTGCCATGCTTGTCGACAGTCACCACCACCTGGTCCATCGACATCTCCAGGCGCTTGGCGGTGGCTTCGATGATGCGCAGGTTGGCCTGGTGCGGAATCAGCCAATCCAGGTCGGACTTGTCCAGGCCGTTGGCGGCCAGGGTCTCGTCCACGACCGAGTCCAGCGCCTTGACGGCGTACTTGAACACGTCGTTGCCCTTCATGTTGATGGTGCCGCCACCGTTGGCGCCGTCCTTGAAACCGCTCGAGACGCCGACCGGGTTCCACAGCAGTTCCTTCTTGCTGCCGTCGGCATGCAGGTGGGTGCTGAGGATGCCGGTCTCTTCGTCGGCCTTGAGCACGACGGCGCCAGCGCCATCGCCGAACAGTACGCAGGTGGTGCGATCGTTCCAGTCGACCATGCGGGTCAGCGTTTCGGTGCCGATCACCAGCACGTGCTTGCAGTCACCGGAACGGATGAATTTATCGGCCACGCCCAGCGCGAACACGAAGCCCGAGCAGGCTGCGTTGACGTCGAAGGCGGGGCACCCGGCCACACCGAGCTTGGCCTGGATCAGGCACGCGGTGGACGGGAAAATAAGGTCAGGCGTGGTCGTACCGACCACGATCATGTCGAGCTGCGAAGCGTCGATGCCTGCGGCTTCCAGCGCGCGCAGGGCGGCGTTGTAGCCAAGGTCGCTGGTGGTTTCGCCTTCGGCCGCGATGTGCCGTTCACGAATGCCGGTGCGCGACTGGATCCACTCGTCCGAGGTTTCGACCATTTTTTCCAGGTCGGCGTTGGTCAGGACTTTTTCCGGCAAATAGCTGCCGGTGCCCGCGATCCTCGAGTAGATCCGCTTGCTCATCATGTTTCCTGTTGCGCGGGCCGCCGATCACCGGCACGCCCGGGAAAGAAGGCAAAGGCCGCTGCCCGGAGGCAGCGGCCTTCCCGGCACATCAATCTTCTTCGACGGCCGAGGTCTTGGTCTGGATGACCTTCTTGCCGCGGTAGAAACCATCGGCAGTGATGTGGTGACGCAGATGCACTTCGCCGGTGGTCGGGTCGGTCGACAGCTGCTTGGCGCTCAGGGCGTCATGCGAACGGCGCTGGCCGCGGCGGGACGGGGTAACACGGGATTTCTGGACAGCCATGGGATTGCTCCAAACTCGGTTCGTTTTGCTTCGTCGTTTCGTCGCACAGGACGCCAGCGCCCAGCACACTTTTCGCTTTCGCCGCAGCCGCCGACGACAACCGGCTGCTATTGTTTCTTCAATGCCGCCAACGCCGCAAACGGGTTGGCCTTCTTTGTTTCTTCTTCGCTCGGCGCCCAGTCCTTGTCGACTGCTTCACCGTCGGGCGACAGCGGTACCACCGGCACCGCCAGCACCAGCTCGTCCTCGACCAGATCCAGCGGCTTCAGCTGGCCATCTTCCGGCACCAGCAACGCCTCGTATTCCTCCGGCAGGGACGATTCCTCGTCCTCGTCGCGGATCAGGCCAAGCCTCTGGGTCACCTTCACCGGCAACAGGAATCGCTGCATGCTGCGCTGACAGGTCAGCGGCAACGCGGTGTCGATGGTCAGTTCCACATAGGATACCCGCAAGACGTCGTCGCGACCGAATTCAAGCGAGTAGACGCACTCGCCGTCGGTATCTGCGACCAACCCCTGCAGGCGGGTCAATTCAGCCAGGGAGACCTGACCGTCGAAGCGCCTTCGCGCTACAACCATCCGCCAGGCATCCAGCGTTTCGGGCACGTTCGCGGACATAAGCCGCTGAATACTAAGGATCGGGGCGGCGGCTGTCAAATGCCCGCCATACAGGACTTGCCGCTGGCGCTGCAGACGGGCCAGACTGCTTCGCCCTGCCCCGGTATTGTCGCATGTCACTGGTCCTGGCCTCCACGTCCCGCTACCGCCGTGAACTGCTGCAGCGGCTGGGCCTGCCCTTCGACTGCGCGCGCCCTGAGGTGGATGAAACCCCGTTGAACAACGAAGCGCCCTTGGCCCTGGCCACCCGCCTGGCCGCCACCAAGGCGGTCGAGGTGGCGTGCCGGCGTCCCGGCGCGTGGGTGATCGGCTCGGACCAGGTCGCGGACCTGAACGGCCAGCCACTGGGCAAACCGGGTACGGTCGAGGCCGCCTGCGCACAGCTGGCGGCGATGTCCGGGCAGACCGTGCACTTCCATACCGCCGTCTGCCTCAGCCGTGATGGAGCATCATTCACGGCCACCGATCTGACCGAGGTCCGCTTCCGCGCACTGGAACCGGACGAGATCGCCCGCTACGTGGCCACCGAACAGCCGCTGGACTGCGCCGGCAGCTTCAAATGCGAGGGCCTGGGCATCAGCCTGTTCGACGCCATCGACAACCGCGACCCGACCGCGCTGATCGGCCTGCCGCTGATCACGCTATGCGGATTGCTGCGCAGGGCAGGTTTCGCGGTGCCGTGAACGGTAGAGCCGAGCCCATGCCCGGCTGTTTTTTTGAGGCTGCCTGCATCTGAAGCAGAAGCAGCCGAGCATGGGCTCGGCTCTACAGGACCAGAGGACCTCAACGAACCTCGAACGGCTGCTCCTGCCACGCCTCCACGCTGCCATCGCGGCCATGCAGGCGCAGCCCGAGCCAGTGCTTGCCCGGAGCCAGCGTGGTGGTATCCAACGATGCGTCGAAGCCCACCGCCGGATGCTGCGGATCGGTACTGTCCGGCCAGGTGTGGCGCACGTCGAACACACGCCCGTAGCGGGCATCACCGATGGAGCGGCCATCGACCAGCACTTCAACCCGCGCCAGGCCGACGCCATCCTTGAACGCCCAGCCCTTGATCGCGAGCGTGCCGGACACCTTCTCGCCGTTGGACGGCGCATCCAGCCACGCCATCGCCGGCGTCACGCACGGCCCTTGCGCGCGCTGCACCGGCAGGCGGAACAACAGGAAGCGCTGGAATCCGTGATCACTGCTGACCACGCGTGGCGCAGGCAGCGGCCCCACCTGATCGCAGATGACGTGATAGCGCGCCAGCAGTTCGCGATAGCGCTGGTCGCTGGGTGACAGCACCAGCAGCATCGGCGCCGTGCGCTCGCCCTGATGCAGCAGGCCCCACTGTGCCAGCTGTGCGGTGCGGCCATGCTTGTCATTGAGCGGATGCGGCAGCACCTCGATGTTGCCATTGCCCAGCTGGAAACCCAGTTCAGCGCCGACCTTGAAGTTGCCGGCCAGCACGCGTGTCCCTTGCGGCATCTGCCGCAACTCCTCGCGCACCGCTACCGCCAGGGGTTGCCAGCCGGCGAAATTGCGCGGGTAGTACTTGCTGCCGGCCATCTGCTCGCGCAGTGCCGGCGTGGAGGCCATCAGGTAGTAGCCGAAGGCCAGCACCATGCCCGCACCGGCCAACCACCAGCCGGTGCGGCGCAGCCAGCGCGGCCAGCCGTTGAGCACCACCGGCACCGCCACCAGCAGTGCGAGGTAACCCGGCAGCGGCCAGTGGAAACTGATCCGCTCGACGTCAGTAAAGAAGCCGAGCACGAAAATGCCCAGCGTGGATACGCCGCCCACCAGGCCGAAATAGCGCCACTGCACGCGCGCGCCGCCACCGCTCCGGGTTCCTGCCAGCGCCACCTTCCACATCGCCATGCACAGGATCGGCGTCACCAGCATCGGCTGGATCACCAGGAACCACAGCCCGCCCCATTCGAAGGCCCAGGGATGACGCTCGACCACCTGGAATTTCAGCCCGGCATCGTGGTTGTCCGCATTCCACGCCAGCAGTGGCAGCCACGCCAGCACGCCCACCGCCAACGCGACCCATACGCGCGGATCGGCCAGCATGCGCCTCCCCTGCGGCAATGCCAGCAGCGCAATGAAACCCACGCCGATGACACCGATGAAGCGGTAATGGCTGAGCGCACCGATCAACAGGCCCAGCGCCAGCTTCATCGCCGAGGAGGCATCCACGTTGTGCAGCAGGCGCGCGCCGGCATGCAGGCAGATCACCGCCGCCAGTGCCATCGGCACGTCCGGCACCGCCAGCAGGCCCAGCGTCGCCGACAACGGCATCAACAGCGTGAGGCTGCCCGCCTGCCAACCGGCCACGTTGCCGAACCAGCGCGTGGCCGTGCGCACCACCAGCAGCGGCAGCAGCGCACCGATGGCCAGGAATGGCAGGCGCAACGCGAGCACGTGATGGCCACCGATCTCAACGCCCAGCCGGGCCAGCCACGCGGTCAGCCCGGGCAGGTCCGAATAGGCTGCGGCCAGATGCTGGCCTTCCTGCCAATAGAACGCTTCGTCGACGAACAGCGGCAGGCGCGCGGCAACGATCAGCTTGGCCGCTGTGACCAGCGTCCATAACCAGAGAAATATCGTCCGTGCGCGCTGTTCGCCTTGCATTGCTCTATGGATAATCGAGTGGATTCCAGATCTGAGACGATCATGCCAGCCTCGTCCCCCAATCCCAGCATGCTAACCGATCAATTGCGTCAGGCCCTGCGGGAGGCACAGGATCAGGTCAACGCACTGGTGCTGGGCAAGGTGCCGGAAGTCAGGCTGGCCTTCGTCGCATTGCTGTCCGGCGGCCACCTGCTGATCGAAGACCTGCCCGGCCTGGGCAAGACCACGCTGGCGCATGCGCTGGCCAGCAGCCTGGGCCTCAGTTTCCAGCGCGTGCAGTTCACCTCAGACCTGTTGCCCGCCGATGTGCTGGGCGTGTCGGTGTATGAAGCCGGCAGCCGCCAGTTCCAGTTCCACCCAGGCCCGGTGTTCACCCACGTACTGCTGGCCGACGAGATCAATCGCGCCCCCCCGCGCACGCAGAGCGCGTTGCTGGAAGCGATGGCCGAGCAGCAGGTCACCCTGGACGGGCAGACGCACCCGCTGCCGGACCCTTTCTTCGTCATCGCCACACAGAACCCCGGTGGACCTGTCAGGCACCTTCCCGCTGCCGGATTCACAGCTGGATCGCTTCCTGCTGCGGCTGGCGATGGGCTATCCCAGCGCCCAGGCCGAGCGCGAGCTGCTGCGTGGCAGCGACCGCCGCGACCTGATCGCGCGGGCCGTGCCGAAGCTGGATGACACCCAGGTGCGCACGTTGCGCGACGCGGTGAACCAGGTGCATGCCAGCGACGCGCTGATCGACTATGTGCAGGCCCTGCTGACCCGCAGCCGCCAGCACGCAGGCGTGCGCGTCGGCCTGTCGCCGCGTGCCGGCCTGGCGCTGCTGCGTGCAGCCAGAGCACATGCACTGCTGCTGGGTCGCGCGCATGTGGTGCCGGAGGACGTGCAGACGCTGTTCGTCGCCGTGGCCGGCCACCGGTTGGTGGCGGAAGCCGAATCCAGTTCGGGGCCGGCATTGGCACGCGCGATCCTGCAGACCGTCGCGGTGGATTGAACGTGGCCACACGCTGGGCACGCATGCAGCTGCTGGCTCGGCCGCGCAGGCCCGAAGCCTTGCCGAAGCGACTGGATCGCCATCGCATCTATGTGCTGCCCACCCGCTTCGGCCTGTTCGTTGCAATCCTGCTGGCAGCCATGCTGCTGGGCGCGCTGAACTACAACAACAATCCCGCCCTGCTGCTGGCCCTGCTGCTGGCGGCAGCGGCAATCGCCAGTGCCATTGCCGCGCATCTCCAGTTGTCCGGCGTACAGATCGACGCGATCTCCGCCGAGCCGGTACCGGCCGGGCAACCCTTGCGCCTGCGCGTGGACCTCTCTCTGCGGGATCCGCGTGCGCGGCACGGCCTTCATCTCCAGCTGGGCGACAGCCAGGCCTGGACCTCGCTGCCTGCACACGGCCGTGGTGAAGTGGAACTGGAGGTTCCCAGCGAACGCCGGGGCTGGCTGGAGCTTCCACGTATCCGCCTGTCCACGACCCAGCCCCTGGGCCTGGTGCGGGCGTGGTCGTGGGTGTGGCCGGAACAGCCGCTGCTGGTCTACCCACTGGCCGAAGCCCTGGCGCCTGCACTGCCGGAGAGCGGCAGCGATCCGCTGCATACCCGTGCCCACGCCAGCGGCGAGGAACTGCATCAGCTGCGCCCCTACCGGGCGGGCGATGCGCCGCGCAGCATTTCCTGGAAGCACTCGGCACGCCGCGACAGCCTGCTGGTGCGCGAGTACGAAAAACCGGTCGGCATCGAAGTAGTCCTCGACTGGCGCGCATTGGCGCCGCTGGGCCAAGAAGCACGCATCGCTCGATTGGCGCGCTGGGTGGATGTAGCCGAGCGCGAGGGCCGCCGCTACACCCTGTTGCTGCCTGCACACCCGCCGTTCGGGCCCGGACAGGGCGCCAGCCACCACCACCTGTGCCTGCGCGCGCTGGCGCTGATGCCGCATGACTGAGACCCCGGAGCTGCTCGACCGCAACGCCCGCAACTGGACCCTGGCCAGCGCGGCGCTGGCTCTGTTGCCGCTGCTGCTGCAGCTGCCGCCACTGCTGGCGGGCGTGATCGCGCTGGCGGCGATTTTCACCGCCGCCCTGTCGCGGCGGACAGTGCTGCCGATGCCGGTGCGCCTGCTGCTGGTGCTGGCCATGCTCGGCGCCATCGTCTGGCAGATGGGCATGGTGCGCCCAGGACGCGACACCGGTTGCGCGCTGCTGGCCGCGATGCTGGCGATCAAGTCCAGCGAGCTGCGCAGCCTGCGTGATGCCCGCAGTCTGCTCGGCTTTGCGCTGTTCTCGCCCTTTGCAGCATTCCTGCTCGACCAGGGGCCGCTGACAACAGCACTGGCCGCGCTGGCCGGGGTCAGCGCACTGCTCGCCCTGCAACGCCTGGCCCAGGATGAAGGCCATGCTGGCCGCCTGCCGTTGCACGGGCAGCTGCGTGGTGTCGGCCGCCTGCTGGCGATCGGCCTGCCGCTGGCATTGGCCTGCTTCTGGCTGTTCCCGCGCCTTGCCACGCCACTGTGGGGCGTTCCCGAGCGCGCCGTGGGTACACCGGGGCTGTCCGACAGCATGGAACCCGGCCAGTGGCTGGACCTGATGGCCGACGACACCCCGGCGTTGCGCGTGCAGTTCTTCGGCGCCCCACCCGAGCCGGCGCAGCGCTACTGGCGCGGCCCTGTACTGACCGCCTTCGATGGACGGCGCTGGACACGCGAGCCTGCGAGCGCGCGGCGACCTGCTGCGGTGGTTGAAGCCGGTACACAGGGCTGGGATTACCAGATCGACTACGAGCCGACTGACCGCCGCCAGCTTGTGGCGCTGGACCTGCCCAGCGGTGCGCCTGCGGGCAGCATGCTGGATGCGGACATGAGCCTGCGCAGCGAACGCCCGCTGGCCTCGCTCAGCCGCTGGCGATTGCATTCGGCCCCTCCACGGCAGTTCGACAGCACGCTGTCGCCCCTTCTGCGCCGCGCGACGCTGCAGCTGCCGGCCGGTTTCAACCCGCGCACCGCCACCCTGGCCCAGCAATGGCGACAGGACGCCGGCGGTGATGACGAGGCCATCGTGCGCCGCGCGCTGCAGTGGATCACCACGGATTTCTCGTACACACTGGATACCCCGGCGGCGGGGCGCGACCCGATCGACGAGTTCCTGTTCGGCTACAAGGCCGGCTTCTGTGAACACTTCAGCTCGGCTTTCGTGGTGCTGATGCGCAACGCGGGTGTACCCGCGCGGGTGGTGACCGGTTTCGCCGGCGGCACCCGCAACCGCATCGGCGACTACTGGGTGGTGCGGCGGATGGATGCCCACGCCTGGGCCGAGGTGTGGCTGCCGCAGCGCGGCTGGGTACGGGTAGACCCGACGGCGGCCGTGGCACCGGAACGCATCCTGGACACGCTGGACGACCGCCTGCGGGCCGGCACGGACACACCACTGCGACAGCGGTGGCTGCAGCTGGGCCAGATGGGGGATTGGCTGCGCCGCGGCTGGAACGATCTGGTGCTGTCCTTCGATGCGCGCCGCCAGCAGCAACTGCTCAAGCCTTTCGGGCTGGACGATCTGGGTCCCGGGCAGCTGGTCGCCGGCTTCGTCGTGGCCGCCCTGCTGGCACTGGCGTGGATGGCCTGGCTGCTGGCCCGCGGCGAGCGCGAACGCGACCCGCTGCTGCGCGCCTGGCATCGCCTCGGGCGACGCTACGCCCGCCTCGGCCTGGCCCGAGAACCGCACGAAACCGCACAGCACTGGGCACAGCGGGTTCACCGGCAGCGACCCGACCCGACCCTGCTCGCGCTCAGCCAGCGTTTCGCCGACGCGCGCTACGCTGGAACTTGCAACGACCTCGCCTCATTATTGCGGGACCTGCGCAGGCATCGCCCGACTTCCGGAGCCTCCCCATGAACACCAAGTTCCTCCTCACCGCTGTGGCCACGCTGGCCCTGTCGGCCTGCGCCACGGCCCCGAAGCCGCTGCAGGGACAGTTCAGCCTGGTCTCTCCTCGCGACTCGGTCGCTACCCAGCAGGTCGGCACGCCGGTCCGTTGGGGCGGTCGCATCATCGAAACCAAGCCTGGCCAGGGCGAGACCTGCTTCCAGATCATCTCGCGCCCGCTCAATGGCAGTGGCCGCCCGAACACCACCTCGTCCGATGCCAGCGACGGCCGCTTCATCGCCTGCCGTGCCGGCTTCTACGACCCGGCGGTGTTCGAGGCCGGTCGTGACGTCACCTTCATCGGCAAGATCGACGGCTACCAGAACACCCGCATCGGCGAGTACGACTATCGCCTGCCGAAGCTGGCGGCCGATGTCATCTACCTGTGGCCGGAACAGCGCCAGGTCGATGTGGTGCCCTACCCCTATGGCCCGTGGGGTCCGGGTCCGTGGGGCCCTTACTGGGGCGGCTATGGCCGCTGGGGCTGGTGGTGATCGCCACCGCACAGGCATGACGGAAAGGCCGCCCTCGGGCGGCCTTTTTCATCCACGCATGGCGTGGACAGGGGCTTCAACGCCCAGGCGCACCGAAATGCCCCAGCGGTGCCCCCGCCAGCAGGTGCATATGGATATGGAACACGGTCTGCCCGGCATGCTCACGGCAGTTCATCACGATGCGGTAGCCGTCCTGCGCGAATCCCTCGCGGCGCGCGTACTCGGCAGCGGCCAGGGCCAGTTTGCCGATCAGGTGCGCCTGCGAGGGCTGCAGGTCATCCAGGGTCGGAATGATCTCGTTCTTCGGGATGAACAGCACATGCACCGGCGCCTGCGGTGCGATGTCCTTGAAGCCCAGCACCTCGTCATCCTCGTAGACGATGGTGGCCGGGATCTCACGACGGATGATCTTGCTGAAAAGGGTTTCGTTGCTCATGGTCGGCCTCGGCGGAGATGTCTCCCGCATTGTAGGCCGCCCACGCCCGGCCACGTCCGGCCGTTGCTCAATCGCGGAATTCGCTGCGCGTACCGAACGCGTGCGACAGCGTGCCACGATCAACGTATTCGAGCTCGCCGCCCAGCGGCAGGCCCTGCGCCAGGCGGCTGGGCTGTACCTTGCGTGCGCGCGCCAGCTGCGCCAGGTAATGCGCGGTGGCCTCGCCCTCGACAGTGGCGCTGGTGGCGATGATCAGCTCCTGCACCTCGCCTTCGGCCAGCCGTCGCTCCAGCTGCTCCAGGCCCAGTTCGCGCGGGCCGACGCCATCGAGCGGCGACAGTCGCCCCTGCAGCACGAAGTAGACACCGCGGAAGCCGGTGGCGTTTTCGATGGCCAGGCGGTCGGCCGGCGATTCGACTACGCACAGCTGGCTGCGCTCGCGGCTGCCGTTGGCACAGGTCGGGCACAGCTCGGTTTCGCTGAAATCGCGGCACTGCGCACAGTGGCCGATGCGCTCCACCGCCAGCGCCAGGGTCTGGGCCAGGCGCTGGCCACCTTCGCGCTCGCGCTCTAGCAGGTGGTAGGCCATGCGCTGCGCCGTCTTCTGGCCCACGCCAGGCAGCACCCGCAGCGCGTCGATCAATTGTTCAAGCAGGGGTGCGGACACGGCGGTGTGCTTTGATGGCGTCGAGCAAGCTCGACAGCTACGTGTAGAGTCGAGCCATGCTCGACTGAGGGTTGCAGCGGGCGCCTGCAGCAGCAGGCGCCCCGCCAAGAATCAGAACGGCAGCTTCATGCCCGGCGGCAACTGCATGCCAGCGGTGGCCGAACCCATCTTCGACTTCGACTCGGCATCGATCTTGTTCGAAGCATCGTTGAAGGCGGCGGCGATCAGGTCTTCCAGCATCTCCGGGTCGCTGGTCAGCGACGGGTCGATGCGCACCTTGCGGCATTCCTTGGCGCCGGTCAGGGTCACGCTGACCATGCCGCCACCGGCACTGCCGGTCACTTCGATCCTTGCGATTTCTTCCTGGGCCTTCTGCAGGTTCTCCTGCATCTTCTGGGCCTGCTGCATCAGTTGGGCGATGTTGCCGCGCATAGTCTCTTACTCGTCAAAAGAACGGATGGAATCGGAAACAACCCGGGCACCGTGCTGTTGGATCAGCACCTGCACCTCCGGATCGTCCATGAAAACAGCCTCTGCCACCTGCTGCCGCTCACTACGCTGGCGGTCGGCACGCTGATGCAGGGTCTCGGCCGGAACGTGCTCGATCTCCACGGTCTCGACCACGATCTTCGGGGCCTGGCCAAGGGCTTTCTCCAGCATCTCGCCCAGGGCGGCCAGCGCACGCTCAGAGCGCAGGTACTCAAATCCGGGCGAAAGGCCCAGTTTCAAGGTCCCGTGCTGGCAACTGATGAAGGCAGCGTTGGCCGCCAGCTGCCGCGACGGGCCGCTGAGGCCGCTGTTGGCCACCAGATCCAGCCAGTCCTCGGCCGTGGCCAGGTCGCTGACACCTTCCAGCGGCGCGGTCCCCTGCACTGGCGCGGGCTCGGCCGGCGCGATGGCAATGCCTTCAGTGCGGAACGGGCGCTCGGGCGGTGCAGGCTCGCTGGGAGCCACGACGGGAGCCGGCGGCTCATGCCAGGGCGCGACCATGGCGGCGTCTGGCCCCGCCATCTCGGCCGCCAGCGCCTCGTCACGCGCCTCGGTTTCGTCGGTGGCCCACGGCGGCAGGTCGTCGCCCGCTTCCGCTTCAGCAGACGGTGGAGCGGCCTCAGCCTTCATCGGCGGCGGCTGCACAGGCTCTTCCACCGGAACCGGCTCGGGCTCCGGCGTCGGGTCCGGTTCGGGTTGCGGGGCCGGCTCGGGTTCGGGTTCAGGTTCGCGCGGCGCGGCCTGCACCGGAGCGGCCACCTGCGCCACCACGGCCGGGCTTGCCGAAGCGGCGGCAGTCGCCGGCATCGCTTCGTGGGTACCCGCACCGGTGCCACCACCGGCCGCATTGCCACCCGGCGCATTGCCTGCACCATCCACCGACTTCGGTACCGGCGGGACTGCTACGGCCGGGCGGAATGCCAGCATCCGCAGCACGGTCATTTCGAAACCTGCGCGCGGGCTCGGCGCCAACGGCAGGTCGCGCCGGCCATTCAGGGCCATCTGGTACCAGAGCTGCACCACTTCCGGGCGCAGGCGCTCGGCGAATGCGACGGCGTCCAGGCCTTCGGCAGCGGCCGCACCCGGTACCAGCTGCTGCACCTGGATGCGGTGCAGGCCTTCGGCCAGCGCTTCCAGCACGCCACTCCAGTCCGGTGAGAATTCGGCCAGCGCGGCCACCACCTGCAGCAGGCGCGGCCCATCGCCCTCGGCCAGCGCATCGAGCATCGCCGCCACCTGGGTGCGATCGACCGTGCCCAGCATGGTGCGCACCACGTCCTCGCGCAGCGCGCCGCCGGCATAGGCGATCGCCTGGTCCAGCAGCGACAGGCCGTCGCGCAGGCTGCCGTCAGCGGCCTTGGCCAGCTGTACGATGGCACTGCCGTCTGCCTCGATCTCTTCTGCCGCCAGGATGCGCGTCATCTGGCCCTGGATCTGATCCTCGTCCAGGCGCTTGAGGTTGAACTGCAGGCAGCGGCTGAGCACGGTGACCGGCAGCTTCTGCGGGTCGGTGGTGGCCAGCAGGAACTTCACGTGCTCCGGCGGTTCTTCCAGCGTCTTCAGCAGCGCATTGAACGCCGCCTTGGACAGCATGTGCACTTCGTCGATCAGGTAGACCTTGTACTTGCCGCGCGACGGCATGTACTGCGCGTTCTCGATCACCTCGCGCACGTCATCCACGCCGGTGTTGGACGCGGCATCGATTTCCAGCAGGTCGATGTAGCGGCCGGCGTCGATGTCCAGGCAGGCCGCGCACTGGCCGCACGGGTCGGCGCTGGTGCCCTGCTCGCAGTTCAGCGACTTGGCGAAGATGCGCGCGATGGTGGTCTTGCCCACGCCGCGGGTACCGGTGAACAGGAACGCGTGGTGGACACGGCCGCTGTCCAACGCGTTGCTGAGCGCACGGACCACGTGTTCCTGGCCCACCAGCTCGGCAAAACGCTTCGGACGCCACTTGCGGGCAAGGACGAGGTAGGACATCAGGCCACCGTTTTCCATCGGATGTTCCATTGTGCCATGCCTGTCCAGCCCCCTCGCCAACAATGCGCCCGGATGCGTCCGTGATCTGGGCGCTTGTGTCCGGCCGCGCCGCCCGCTAGAATCTGCGCCCCTGCTGAGGCGTTTGCCGGTGGCAGGGATCCGGAGAGGTGTCCGAGTGGTTGAAGGAGCACGCCTGGAAAGTGTGTAAGCGTCTAAACCGCGCTTCGGGGGTTCGAATCCCCCTCTCTCCGCCAGACAAACGCAAAAGGGCCGCCCACAGGGTGGCCCTTTTGCGTTTGTCTGGCGGATGGGATGGGTGGTGAGAAGCCCCGCCGGGGTTCGACGGTTCTGCAGGAGCAGAACCGGACAGCAGCAGGCTGGTCCCGGGGCGCAACGCGCATCGGGATCGGGTGCAGGGATGCACCCGACAATCCCCCTCTCTCCGCCAGATAAATGAAGAAGCCGCCCAGTGGGCGGCTTTTTCATTTGACTGTCGGGAATCGCCGCAGGTACTACCGGACTGAACGGGCGCTGCCGCCGTGGCCGGTCCAACGGCCCCCCCGCCGACGGCGCGCGATCGGCCGCGAGTCATCTGCGCCGGAGCAGTCCCCGCACGCAGGCGCCGACGAACGCCAGCCCCAGCAGCCCCCACACGACCGTCATTCCCCACAACGCACCGAACGTATCCAGGACCGGCTCCAGCCGCAGTCGCGCCGGGTCGTACAGCACGCGTACCGGCTGCCCAGGCTCATAGCCGAAAATCATGCCGCCCTGCGGGTACGAGATGCGTTGGCCGGTCGCGGTGGTGAACGCGACCTGCGGATGCGATCCGCCGGCGTTCAGGCGCTCGACCTGGCCATCAACGGCCTGCGCGACCTCCAGGAACTCAAGACGATGCGTCACCTCGAGGGCGGCCACGGCAAGGCTCAACAGGCCCACCGCGCCAAACAGCAGACCACGCATGAGCTGGGCAGTCCGGGAAAGAGAAGGGTCGGGCGTCACTGGGCAGCTCCGTTGCAGGCAGGAAGACGAATGGGGCCGGCGGATCCTGCCGCGCGGTCAGTCCCATGTGTCGAAAGCATAGCCCGGAAGCCGCCGCGCCCCGCTGCACGCCATCGCGGCCGCATGCGCCTCGCCATTGCCCGCGAACGACGCACCCGCCTGGTACAGGCGCCTGCGTCCCGAGCACGGTCATTCGAGTGGGGAAAGTCACCTGGAAAAGGATCGGCATCGCTCCATGTACCCTGGAACGCTTCGCCCCCTCCCAACGTCTGGACGGTTGAAATGCAGCCGGGCAACTCCATGGCATTTCCCATGAACCTCCGCCTCTACCGCCCCGCCGACGCCAGCGCCTGCCTGTCGATGTTCGACAGCAACGTGCCCACCTATTTCGCGCCCGAAGAGCGCAGCGACTTTGAACGCTTCCTGCGCGAGCAGGCCATGGACTGTGCATTCCAGGTGATCGAGCGCGATGGCAGCATCGTGGCCTGTGGCGGCCTGTCGCGACGCGGCGACGGCAGTGCCGGCTTCTGCTGGGGCATGGTGCAGCGCGCGCTGCACCGGCAGGGACTGGGCCGCGAACTGGCGCTGGCACGCCTGCGCCAGGCCGAAGCGGATCCGTCGATCAAGCGCATCACGCTCAGTACCAGCCAGCACACCCAGGGCTTCTATGCCGGGCTGGGCTTCCAGGTGACGCGGATCGTGTCCAATGGCCACGGCGCCGGGATCGACGCCGTGGAGATGGAGCGGAGGGTCTAGCCCTCCGCCCCGCCCCGGATCCACGCAAGCCTGGATCCAACATCGCCGCACTTCCCTCAGAAGCCCACGCGAAGGTTGATCTGCCCACCCACGTCGCGGCGGCCATCGCCATGCTGGCCCTGCACGAACATCGACAGCTGGCTGTTGCGGCCGAGGCCGACCGCCACGCCGACCTGACTGACCAGCGCATTGCGTGCCATCACCGCGCTGTAGACGTCGAAGGCATTGCCACCGACGGCGAAGCGGTTGCGGCTGGCCACATCGGTGTCACCCGAAGCGTGCTGCCAGCCGAGGCCGACGGTCAGCTGCGCCGGGAAGCGCTCGCCGCTGCCCACGTCCCAGCGTCCACGCACGCCCACGGTGCTGACATTGAGCGTGTCCTTGCCGCCTTCCAGCTCCAGGGCAGCGGTGCCGCCCTGCTCCACTGCGCGATCGCTGTCGACCCAGTGCTTGGTGAACTGCACGTACGGCTGCAGCTGGGTCCTGCCATGGGTCCAGGTCCAGCTGCCCTCCACCTGCGCGATGGTCACATCCGAGTCCTGGCGGCTGTACAGGGTCTGGCCCAGCAGCGGCACCTCACGCGTGGTGCGCGTGCGGTAGTCGCCGCGCGATACGCTGCCACCGACCGCGAAACCGTTGTTCCACTGGCCCTGCGCATACAGGCCGAACGTGTGGCCACGCAGGCGGGCCCGCGAACTGCGATCGTACAGGCGCGTATCCAGCCGCTCGTTGCCTGCGGCCGCACCCAGCACCACGTGCTCGCCCAGCTGCCAGTCCACGCCCGCCATCAGCGCATTGCGGTTGGAGCGGATGTCATCGCCGTTGCCGTCACCGTCCTGGCGGAACACCTTGCCACTCCCGGCCAGCCAGGCCGAGGCTCGCTCACCACGCACGGTCGGCAGCTCACTGCCCAGGCGCTGGCGGATACCCTCCTCCAGGTAGTTGTCGTACAGCAGCACCGCGCGGCTGGCCGCATGCACTTCACCCGAAAGCTGGTCGAACGCCGCGCGCGCAGTGCCCGCGTCATACATCAGCAGGGTGTTGTACAGGCCCAGCGCCGGGCCGCTCTGCGGCAGGCTGTCCAGCGCTGCGGCAGTGTTGTACTGGTTGCGCGTCGTCGCTGCGGTGGTGAATGCTGCGGTCTGCGCCACGTCTATCTGCAGGTTGGCGGTATTGGCGGTATAGACCGGCGTGATCGTCAGGAAGGCCGACGGCGAGGTTGCCGAAGCGAACTGCCCGCTCACGCCACCACCTGCATTGACCACCGTGTACTGCTGGCCCTGCTGGTAGCTGGTGCTCGGCGAAATGGTGTTCACCCGCACCGTGCTGCCACCCACGTTTGCACTACCGCCCACCTGCACCGTGTCGCTGCCGGTGGCACCCAGGTCGATGCCCAGCGTGCTGCCCGGCGACAGGGTCAGATTGCCGCCCACCGTAATGGTGCCGGCGCCATTGCCCGCACCGCCGCTGTTGCCTGGACCATTGCCCGGCGACAGCACGCCGCCGCTGGACACCGTCACGCCGCCACCCGTGCCACCGATGGTCCCGGTACCGGACAGCGTGGTACCGCTGCCGATGGTCCACTGGCCACCGATGTTGCCGGTGACATTCAGGCCACCGCCGGTGACCTGGCCGGTGCCGCTGAAGCCGCCGCTGTTGCCGCCCAGGTTCAGGCCGCCCGGGCCTGCCTGCACGATGCTGCCACCACCGCTGATGGTGCCGCCCAGCGTGGTGGTGCCGCCGGTGTTGATGACCAGGCCACCATTGTTGGTGATATTGCCGGTGATCGAGCCGCTGGCGCCGCCATTGCCGACCTGCACGGTGCCGCCAGCATTGATGGTGGTGCCGCCGGTGTAGGTGTTGTTGCCGGTCAGGACCATGGTGCCGGTGCCGGCCTGGGTCAGGCCACCGTTGCCGCTGATGGTGCCGCCCACCGTGGTGTTGCCGCCGACGTTGAACACCAGGCTGCCGTTGTTGGCAACGTTGCCGGTGATCGCACCGCTCGCGCCACCGTTGCCGACCTGCAGCGTGCCGCCGGTGTTGATGGTGGTGCCGCCGGTATAGGTGTTGTTAC